>CALARM010000843.1 GCA_937888925.1 uncultured Synergistia bacterium
TGGTGGAAGAAAAAATACTTGTAGAACTAAAAGCACTTACCCATCTTGAAGAAGTGCATCTGGCACAGGCATTGAATTACCTGGAAGCTTTTAAATTAAAAACTGGTCTGTTGATTAATTTCGGAGCCTGGTATCATAAAGAGACTGTTTTTTCCTGCCAGCTCTTCCAGGCATTTTTGATTTCTCCTTCCATATCATCTGTAAACCATGTCCACTTGCCGAATAAACTATGCTCTTTTTTCTTTTCTATATTCTTCTTTAATTTCGGAAGGATAAAAACCAGAACAGGAGTGTTATCTTCAGCAGGAATAACCTGTAATGGTCTAACACAACCGTTTTCTATAATTCCCGGAATTAATTGCATATAAAAGCCCCCTTTAACAACTCAATTTTTTCGATATTCAGTCACTGAATTACCTGCTATTTTCCTTTATCTGGCTGGCAACTTTTTTAACATATTCGAGATAACTTAATGCGGCGTTTAACACTCTTCTATTTAAAGGCTTTCCCAATCTTCTAATCTTAAATTTTCAACCCGGCTAAATTCCCTTACATTATGTGTTATAAGTGTTATATCATTTGCAACTGATATAGAGGCAATAATTAAATCATTTGGGCCTATTGGAGTCCCTTTTTTCTCAAGGTTACTACGAATCACTCCATATAATTCTGATGCTTTATCATCAAAAGAAAGAGAGACAAAATTTTTTATAAATTTCTGTAATCTATCAAAGTTTTTTTCAGGTCTTGCACTCTTGATTACACCATAGAACAATTCTGCCTTAACCATTGAACACAATAAAATATCTTCACGTTGTTTTACTTCTAACTGTTTTTTTATACTTTCCGAAGTGCCATTTAAATATTTTATACATGTATTAGTATCAAGCAAATATCTCATTTTATTACCTCTCGTATCTCATATAAACCCTGCTCTGCTCTTTCAACAGGGCTCTCTGCCATAGAACCATATGTTTCTTCAATAAATTCAAGCCATTTCAATTCCCTGTGCATTTCTACAGACTCCATACTGGCTTCAGACTGGACGGTATCTATATGTGATAATGCTTCAAAAGCTTTAATAATTTTATACAGTATTTCTAAATGATCATCACGTAACTTTTCTATTTCATCTTTAATTAACTTTTTAGTAATCATTTTATCACTTCCTCATATTTTTTACTTACAAAGTTTCTGAAGCTATCACATCATTTTCATTTTCAATATTTTTCTTGAAATTTTGTATAATCTCCAAAAAAATAGATAATTTGTCATCAGGAATATCTAATAGTAAACATTTATGTTTTTCCAACTTCTATCAATCCTTAAATAACCCGGGTGGTATGAAGTCTGAAAATTTTGGCCAAGTGGTTTTTGAGCCAGTTCTAAAATTTTCCCATAAGTTTTCGCTTTTTCTATTTCTCTATAATATTCAGAATAATCTTCTTTTTTGTCATATATTTCATATTGAGATTTCAGAAAATCTATTAAACCATGTTCTATATATTCCTTTTTTATTGACCAGTATATAGTCTTTTCATCTTCTTTTTCATCAAATAATTCCAAATCTATCTCTTTGTGTAACTCTTTTATAATTTCTTTCAGAGTCAATTTTTTTGTTTCTATATCATTTTTGGATATTTGAATTTTGGTACAAATTCCTGTGCATAAATAGGTTCCCATGTAAAAATCTCCTTTCAATAATTTTCTTACTGTAAATAATTCTGTGATAATATAGCATAACATAATTTGCAGTATAATCAAGGAAAGGCTATAAAATCTATAGATCTTAATTCATCTATCCATCTCATTATTATTTTTTCAGCCTTTATCACAGGAAAATTTACAGGTGGATATTATTTAAAGAACATGTTTCTGTCACTTTCCTTTCGTAAACTTAATCTATTTTGATTATACCATAAAAAATTAAAGAAAAAAATTGATTTTGTCAGGAAGACATACATACGCATGTTATTGTCATTATTGTTTCTCTGTGATAAAATTTGCTCAGAAGTTAACTCTTTATCTTTTATAAGGAGATTTTGATAGTCTTCCGCTAATACTTTGATTTAGAAAAAATGGCTAATTTATTGAGTTTTTAAAATTGAACAAAACCAGATATTACAAGGATAATTCATATTCAAAGTACTAGCGGAACAGCATCGTTTTTCATGGAAAAAGATAAAAAATTCTGGGTACGATGCTCCGAAGACTATTATAAAGAAATAAAAACTCGTGCAAAGCAAGAAAAACTGAGTATGGGAGACTACATTTTATGTAAAACACTAAATCTTATCCCTGTGAGGATAGATGAGATCAGGGAATATTCCAACAAAGTCAAAGGTAAAGACAACAAAGTCCGGGAATATAAAAAGAGGATGCTGAGCACAAAAACAATATTAAAGCCAGCCTCCGAAGTTATACAAGAAGGGTAGGTGAACGGTATGCCACTTGTAGAAGAAAGAGTTGACAGATTAGAAGAACTTGTTGCACAGACACAGTCAATGCTTCAAAGTCTGCCTTTTGAGGTAAGCAGAACACAGATAATAGTAAGCAATATAAGTAAAGACATGAAAGAGGATTTAAAAGAGTTCAAAGAAGAGTTACGAAGAGACACGAGAGAGATGAAAAAAGAAATAAACAATCAGTGGGAAAAAGTTGTTAAAAAACTTGGTACCCTGGTTGAGGATATGATAATTCCAAATATAGAGTTTATTGCTGATAAACACTTCGATTTAAAGAACGGTGATATATTTACAAGGATTAAAAAGTATAATCCTATAGATAAAGCGAAACAGAGAGAGTTTGATGTTATAGCCATTTACCCTGAAAAGATAGTTCTTGTAGAAGCCAAGTCGAATCCGAAACCTGAAGAGGCTAAAGGGTTTATTGAATTAATTAAAAGTGGAGAGTTCTTTGAGTATTTCCCGGAGTATAAAGAGAAAGAATTGATTCCGATTTTTGCGTCTTTCCATATCCCGGAGAATGTCCTGAAGAAACTGTCTAAAAATAAGATTTATGCTATGGGTATAAAAGAAGATACTATGGATATTTTAAATCCAAAATTTTAATTGAGATTTTCTTCTTTAATGAAAAACTATTTAAATCAATTGATTCTGCTTCAGATATATTACTAATATTATCTAAAAATGTAACTATAACTTTTATCGGTCTTGTAATTTCTAATTTCTCTTCTAAAATAATTTCACCCTGACAAAACTTAATCCCTGCTTTTGCATCTCTATGGCAAGACACCTCATTCTTTTATTTAATCTTAATTTTTTCCTGCAATTCAAGGGCTTCTTCAATGGTTAATTCTGCCTGTTCCAGAGATTCTGCAGTCAAGACAGCCTAACAGAAATAATTGTTCATCACGGTTTGAAACCTTCTGAGCAAGTTCTATGGCTTCTGAAACTCCAGTAGAAAGATTGATTTATGCCTTATTTATACTCAAGAAAAAGAAATATGATATAAAATTCATTTACAAATATGTATCTGGATATTATAATTGAAAAAATAAAAAACTGATATAAAGATGGGACGGAGGAAAAGCTTGTAAAATGCAGAAAAATCAAATGTTTTATATGGGCTTCAGTATGTATCCCACCTTTATACCTGGAGATGTCCTTTATATAAAAGAATGTAAAGAAAAAGAGATAAAAAAAGGTGATATAATAGTTTTCAAAACAGGGGAAAATGAAAAAAATATTGTTCACAGGGTAGTAAGTATTGACAATTCAGGCATAAGAACAAGAGGAGATAATAACAGTAATATAGATAATTCCGTCCTCACTCAAAAGGATATTCAAGGAAAGGTTCTTAATTTTGAAAGACAGGGAAAGAAATATCCTGTCAGTGGAGGACAAACAGGGCTTATCAAGGCAAATTTCATAAGGCTTATGAGAAGGGCAAACAGAAAAATTCTGAATATATTCCGCCCTTTTTACCGGCTCATATTGCAGTTTTCCTTTTTAAAGATCTTATTTTCCGGAAAAAAAACATTCAGAGTATTATCCTTTAAAAAACCTGAAGGAACAGAAAAGCAACTGATGGCAGGTTCATATGTAATAGGGAGGCTCAGACCGGGATATAAAAGATGGCATATAAAAGTACCTTTCAGACTCTTTATAGATGAAAAATCCCTGCCTTTAGCCGAGGAAACCCATGAAAATTAAAAAATTTCTCACCATTCCGAAACATTTCAACTATCATCTTTATATTCTTCCCTTCTGGAAAAGAGAAGTTCTTATATTAATCCTGAACAGTGCCACCATGTTCTTAGGCCTTGTAAATCCCTATCTTACCAAGCTCCTTGTTGATAAAGCCTATGGGAATAAAGATTTTAAACTCTTTATAACACTTGTCATTACAGGAGGTATACTTTTTGTATTGAATAATCTCATATCGGCAATTGTATCCTATATGAAAAGTGCCATAAGGACAAAAATAAAATTCAATCTTACAGTTAAAGTATTCAGTAAACTTCAGAGCCTTCCGTACAGTTATTTTCAGAACAGTTCTACAGGACAGAATATGTACCGATTTAATTATGATATAGACACAGTATCATCTCTTGTTTCAGATTTCCTGCCACAGTTAATACAGCTCATATTCAGAACAGTTACTGTTATGGTTATACTCTTTGCACTGAACTGGAAAATAGCTTTCTTCTGTCTCTTATTAATACCTCTTCAGTATTATATATCAGATTACTGTAATAAAAAAATGAGAAAAAAATGGGAAGAAACAATAGAAATAGGGCAGAAATCTTTTTCAATTCTTCAGGAAATACTTACTCATATACATCTTATAAAAGCCTTCGGAAAAGAAAGAGTAGAAAAAAACCGCTATATAAAAATACTCATAGAAAATTTGAGATTTACTTTATCTATCCAGAAATTGCAGTCTCTTATATCCAATATCCAGCAGTTAAGTTCCCGTATATTTACAGGTCTTATACTCTTCTACGGAGGCTATCAGGTAATAAAGGGGGAAATACCTTTAGGAAGTCTTATAGCTATAGGCATGTATCTCGGACAGGCATCAGGTCTTCATGGATCTTTTTCCGGCCTGAGCCAGCAGGTTGCAATGACTCTTATATCCTGTGAAAGACTTGACACTATATTAAACTCTGAAAGTGATGAAGAAAAGAGAAAAGAAGCTATAGTGATGAAAAATACGGGAGGAGATATTCACTTTAAAAACATATCCTTCTCTTATACAGAAGAAAAACGGATAATAAAAAATCTTAGTTTTTCCATAAAACATGGAATTTTTGCAGGTCTTTCAGGCCCTTCAGGATGTGGAAAAACAACCATTATAAACCTCTTATTAAAACTCTATAAACCGGAAGAAGGAGAAATTACACTGAATGGCTCCGATATAAATAAAATAGAAAAAAAATCCTTTTACAATCAGATTGGAGTGGCTCTTCAAAATTCCTATCTCTGGAATGATACACTGGAAAACAATATAAGATATGGAAAAAGCAATGCTACGGAAGAAGAAATAAAAGAAGCGGCAGAAGTGGCCTGTATCGATGATTTTATAGACAGTCTACCTGAAGGATACAGAACACTTATAGGGGAAAATGCCTGTAAAATTTCAGAAGGACAGAGACAGAGGATTTCAATTGCAAGGGCAGTTATAAAAAAACCTGCCATATTGATACTTGATGAAGGCCTTTCTTCTGTAGACGGAGAAACGGAAAATAAAATAATAAATAATATAAGAAATTACCTTAAAAACAGTACTGTTATAATTATCTCTCACAGACTATCTACAATAAAAAAGGTTGATCTTGTATATTTCCTTATGGACTCTGAAAGAATTGATGAAGGAACCTGTGAGGAACTGCTCGGAAAAAACGAAGATTTTAAGCATTATTTAAACCTTGAAGAAATAGAAAAATAAGTCAGTTCTACCATCCGCTTCTTACCATTCTGAAGCCTATATCAGAACTCTTACTTATAAAAAGCTCAATTCTTGCGGAAGATTTACATTTATCTTCCCTCTCAAGAAAGCCTCCGCCTTTTATCATAAATGAAATGCCTGTACTGGAAGGATAAAAATTATTACATAACTCCCAGATATTTCCGCTCATATCATAAAGTCCGAAAATATTCGGTTTCTTCTGTCCCACAGGGTGAGAAATTGAACCTGAATTATTATAGTACCAGCAGAAATCACCGTTCATATTATTTCCCCAGTAGTAATCTGTTTTGCTTCCTGCTCTGCAGGCATATTCCCATTCCGCTTCAGAAGGAAGACGATAACCGTTTTTCTTAAGATATATACTCTTATATTCACCGTCAGAACTTTTACTTCCATAACATGGTTCAAGACCTTCTTTTTTACTCAGCCAGTTACAGTAATCTGCTGCTTCAACCCATGTTATATTTACTGCAGGTAAATATTCATTCCCCGTTACATTATTATTCTTAAATTTAGTAAACTCTCTTCCCGTAACTTCATATTTACCTATATAAAAACTTTTTAAAATTACACGGTCAGGACAGTATTTATCATTGATTACAGCAATCTCTCCTCCTGAAATAAAGACCATTTCAGGAGGAATATAACTTTCTTTTTCTATGGCTTTCATCACTTCAGCCCTTTTATTCTTTATATTTTCATAACCAGGATCAACAGCAATTACAGTATCAAAACACGAAAGGGCTTCATCAAAATGTTTCATACAGTTAAGTGCACAGCCTTTAGCATAGAAAAAATCCGCACATTTATTATTATATTCCAGTGCTTTATCATAACAGGAAAGGGCTTCCTTATATTTTTCCTGAATAAATAAAACATTTCCTCTGTTAAACCACTCTATGGCATTATGGGAGTCTGTAAGACTTAAAAGAGAAACTATTTCTTCTTTTTTCTTTTTTGCATCTCTGTCTTTAGGATTTATTTCCAGAGTCTTATTAAAAGCATTAACTGCTTCTTCATATCTTTTTATTTTTACAAGAGCACAGCCTTTTCCGTACCAGGCATTACTGTATTCAGGATTGATTTCCAGGGCTTTATCATAACATATAATAGAATTCTCATAATTCCCCAGTTTATAAAGGGCATTACCTTTATTGTTCCAGACTTTAAAGGCTTTCTGATCACTTTTTAAGACCTTCTCAAAACATTCTATTGCTTCTTTATATTTGCCTTCTTTATATAATTCAAGGCCCTTACTGTTCCAGTTTATTTCTTCGGAAAAAGCAAAAAATACTGATAAAAACAGTATGAGTGGAATAAAAAAGAATATTTTCTTCATATGTAAATCACCATCACAGTTTACTTTCTTCCCAGTTATCTTTCAGTTTAATATCATCATAGTTGTTATCGACATGTTCCTTTATCTCCTGAGGCTTCACCTTTTTCACATTAACAGATGTTTCGGAGATGTTCTCCTGAATTTTGTTATTTTCTATATAATCAGTAGAAGCTACAGTAATTTCCTTTTCAGGAATACTCTGTTTATAAACGATTTGAGTATTTACTTTAATAATATTCAAGTAACTTTCTGCTTCTCTTCTTAATTTTTCCCCTGGCTCAAGGGCAATAACTTTATTTAAAAAATCCTTTCCTTCTTTATATTTTTTCTGATTTATAAGTTCTATTGAACTATAAAGATAACAGATAGCAAGTCCTTTTTTTGCAGAAGGATCATTCTTTTTAAAACTCAGAGATTCTTTAAATAATTTTGCTCCTTCTTTATATTTTTTCTTTTCTATCATAATATTTCCTTCTTTTAACAGGGAAGCACCTATCATAGAAGTTATATAATTCTTTTTCTTCTCAGTTTTTTCTGCACATAAAGCCTTTTTAAACCATTTAACAGAAGAAAGATAATCATTTTTTCTGTTAAAAGCAAGGGCAATATTTAAAGAAGCATCACTGTCTGAAGGTAAAAGAGAAAGGATTTTTTTATTTACAGAAATCACCCTGTCATATTTTTTCATTTCTCTGTAAGATAAATCAAGAATCTTCAGAGCTTTTAAATGTTCAGGTTCCATGGTTAAAACTTCTTCAAAACACTCTGCAGAATTAGCATAATCTTTGCTGTTGAAAAACTTTTCTCCAAGTTCAACATATCTATCCGATTTTTTAAAACCCTTTTCTGCAAGTTTATAAAGTTCTTCTTCTGCAGCTTTATAATTTTTGCAAACCATAGCTTCTTCAAACAGTTTCAGATGTTTTTCTATATAGGTTAATATCTCATTTTCAGGAGAAAATTTTTCACTGAGAACAGTTCTGACAGGACTTTTTGAAAGATGTGTCTGTTTATCTGCTATATTATAAAAAAGGATTGATAAAGATAAGAGTATAATGAGAAATGTAAAAAGAGGGAGTATTTTTCTGTCTTTTTTAACATTATTGAGAGAATAAAAAAAGAGAGAAGCCAGAAAATCTCTATTTTTCCTGTATAAAAAGGTTATATCTTTATGAAGATTTATAACACCGTCATGAATAATCATATAATTTTTCTTAAGAGAAAGATTTAGATTATTTAAATAATCCATAAATCTTTCATATATATTTTCTTTAAAAAGTTCATGTTCTTCGTGCCATTCTTCCACCATAGGATGAGAGGCATCTCTTTTCAGAGCTTTTCTGAAATATTCATCGGATTTTTTCAGGTCTCCTCTTTCATTATAGATATAACATATATACATTGCTATTTCCGGGCTTTCAGAATTAAGTTCCAGAGCTTTATGAAAATACAGAAGTGCTTCTTCGAGTTTTTTCTCTTTCCAGAGTACATGGGCAATATTTTCCATATAAAGAGGTTCATAAGGTGCAAGTTCAGAAGCTTTTTTATGATAATAAAGGGCTTTAGACAGATTCTTTGCCCGGAAGTGGCACATACCTGAAAGGTTCAGAGCCTGGTGGTTTTCAGGGTTTACTTCTATAACCTTCTGCAGAAAAGGAGCGGCCCTTTCAAAATTATTCTGATTTACATAGGAAAGACCTGTAAAATAATGTGCTTTTTCCCTGTAATGTTCTACATCCAGGATTTTTTCAAATTCTGCAATTGCATTTTTATAATCATTTTTCTCAAATAAAGCCATAGCTCTGGAAAAGGAAGAAACAATCTGATTCATTTCGATTTTTTTATGTTCAAAGAAGATTTTATCATAGGCTTTTCTTTTAAGAGGGTTTGTGAGTACTTCGTATGCTTCGTTTATTTCCTTTAATTTTTCTTCTGCTTCTTTCCAGAGGGGGTTATTTTGAAATTTATCAGGATGATATTTAAATATGAGTT
Source organism: uncultured Synergistia bacterium (assembly GCA_937888925.1). The sequence goes on from CALARM010000843.1 coordinate 9,266, forward strand.
TCTTATATGATTTTTTAATCTCTTCCGGCCCTGCCTTAAAACTTACACAGAGAATGCCATAATAATCCTTTATATTCATAAATTTACAGGTCCTGCCTCTTAAAATTTCTATAAATTATTTAGATAATGTCTGTAGATAAAATTTTATCTAAAGCTTTATTTAATCTATATTATTAAAATATAACATATATAGCTTAATTTTTCAATATTTATAAATACATGGGATTTTTTACCTCTTCTTTCAATCTCCCGGTGGTCTGCTTCCTTTGAGTTTATTCAAAGCATTTTCTCTATATGTTTTTGCTTCTATATCATCAGGGTTCAGGGCAAGTATTTTCTCGTAACACAGAATACTTTCTTCATATTTTCCCTGTTTTTCCAGTATTTTTGCCTTATTAAACCATGTGTCAGTACTGGCAGGGTCACTTTCTAAAACCATGTCATAAGATTTCAGTGCTTCATCATATTTCTCTTCATTTCCGAGGATAACTGCTCTGTTAAACCATACATCTCTGTTTTTCGGATTAATCTCCAGGATTTTATTATAAGTAAGGAGTGCTTCTTCATATTTACTCAGATTTCCCAGTGTAATACCCTTTTTGAACAATGCTTTTACATTTTCCGGTTCCATATCCAGAAGTCTGTTATAACATGAAAGGGCTTCTTCATATCTTCTCAGGTTTTCAAGGGCAAAACCTCTGTTAAAGAGGGCTTCTACGTCAGAGGGATTTTTTTCCAGAGCCATATCATAATACTTAATAGCTTCCTTATATTTTCCATCTCTGCTCAGAGAAAGGCCTCTGGAGAGCATTCCATCTGCCGGTGACGGAGAAGGAATGGGTGAAGGTTTAAGTGCCACAGAGGGAGTTTTTTCAGACTTTTTCAATTCTTTCAGAGCAAGATCTTTATGTTCCAGTGCTTCTTTATTCTGAGGTTCAATTTCCAGTACCATATCATAAGATTTAACTGCTTCTTCATATTTACCGAGTCCACATAGTGCTTCTCCTCTATAATAAAGGGCGCTTACATCTTTCTCATTATACTTCAAAACCATATCATAGGAAGAAATGGCATCTTTATATTTTTTCTCTTTAAGTAATACAAGTCCTCTTCCGTTCCAGAGTTCTATCTTTTCCGGGTGAATTTCTATAGCTTTATCATAAGAGAGGAGGGCTTCATCATATCTGCCAAGTTCCCTTAAAGCTCTGGCTCTCCAGGTCCATCCATCTCCGGAATAAGGTTTAAGGGAAAGATAAGCATCAAAAGATTTAACTGCTTCCTTATATTTTTCTTTAAGGCTTAAAATAAGGCCTCTGTTAAACCACATTTCTGACGAAGTTCCGTCAAGTTCTACAGCTTTATTGAAAGAAACAAGTGCTTCATCATATCTTTTGAGATTTTTCAGAGACATAGCTTTTTTACACCATCCTTCTTTACAGAGAGGGTTAAGTGCAGTAGCTTTATCATATGCCCTGACTGCATCATCATATTTTTTCTCAGAGTAGAAACTGTTACCTTTACAAAGGAAAGGATAAAAATCATGAGGTTCAAGGGCCGAGGATTTCTCGTAACATTTAATTGCATCATCATATTCTTTTCTGGAGTAAAAAACATCTCCCTTACCGGACCAGGCTGCAGAACATACAGGTGAAATTTCAAGAGCTTTATTGAAACAGAAGATAGAATCATCATATTTTTTCATATGATAGAAAACTTCTCCTTTACCTGTCCAGGCATTTATATTTTCAGGTTCTATTTCAAGCAATTTATCATAACAGGAAAGGGCTTCTTTATAATCTTTCTTTCCTTTCAAAATATAACCTTTTTTAAGCCACAGATTTTCATCTTTACATTTAAATTCCATGGCTTTATCGAAACATAAAAGGGCATCATCATATTTCTTTTCATCATAAAAAACATTGCCTTTTCCTGCCCATGCATCTCCGTTTTCTTCATTATACCCCAGTGCTACAGTATAACTTCTGAAGGAATCGTCATATTTTTTCTCCATATATAAAACATTGCCTTTACCTGTCCAGGCTTTATCATTTACAGAATCCATCTGAATAACAGAATTATATAAATTAAGAGCTTCTTTAAAAAATTTCTTTTTATATAAAACATTGCCTTTTCCGAGAATCGCAGGAATATTTTTTCTATCAATCTTTATACTGTTTTCATAACAGAAAAGAGCCTTATCATATTCATTTTTTTCATATAAAATATTCCCTTTCCCGCTCCATGCAGAGGAAACCTTACTGTTTCTGGTTTCAAGGACTCTGTCATAACATTTAAAAGCTTCTTCATATTCCTCTTTATTGTAAAGAACAACAGCTTTTCCGTACCATGCCTCTCCATAAAAAGGATTTATTTCAAGAGCTTTATTGTAGGCCATGAGGGCATCATCAATTTTATTTAATTCTTCCAGTGTTATTCCCCTGTTATAGAAGGCATGTACATCTTTTCCGTCAATTTCTATGGATTTATCCCAGCATATAAGAGAAGCTTTAAAATTTTTCATATAAAAAAGAGCACTTCCCCTGCTGTGCCATGCTTTTAAATTCTGTCTGTCAATTTCTATAACTCTGTCATAACACTTTACTGCATCTTCGTATCTGTTAAGTTTTTCAAAAGCCCATCCTCTGCTCTGCCATGTATCTATATCTTTCGGATCTATAGAAAGAGCTTTATCCCAGCATGAGAGAGCTTCTCCGTATCTTTTAAGTATTACCAGAATAAGTCCTTTACTGTACCAGGATTTAACATCATTTTTACCTGTTTCTATTGCTCTGTCGGCACATTTAAGAGCTTCTACCGATTTCCCCTGAAAGGCCAGAGCCTGTCCTTTATGATGCCATGATTTTACATCAAGAGGGTTGATTTCTATTGCTTTATCATAACATAAAATAGCTTCTCCATAATTTCCCAGATTATTCAGAGCTTCACCTTTACAGTACCAGGCGTCAATATGTTTATCATCAATCTCAAGGACTCTTTCGTAAGCACTTACTGCTTCTTTATATTCCGAAAGCCTGAAAAAAGCCTGTCCCTTACCGTACCAGGCATCAAGGTCTCTGTAATTAATTTCAATAGCTTTATTATAAGATTTTATAGCTTCTTCGTAATTTTCCAGGCAAAAGAATGCTTCTCCCCTGCCGTACCAGGCAGAACCGTATTTACTTTCTATTTCAATAGATTTATCATAACATCCGATAGATTCATAATATCTTTTCAGATTTCTGAGAGCTTCACCTTTACCGAACCAGAGCATATTATCTTTCGGTCTCAGCTCTATTGCTTTATCATAACAGAGGAGAGACTCTTCATATCTCTCAAGGGCACTTAAAGCTTCTCCCTTTTTAAACCATGACTGCCAGTCCTTTCTATCAAGTTCTGTTACCCTGTCATATAAAAGAAGAGCTTCTTTATATTTTCCGAGAGTATATAATTCATCTGCTTCTTTACGAATTTTTTTAGATTCACTGCAGGAAAAATTAATAAAGATGAGGAATAAAAAAGAAATTGCAAAAAAAATCTTAAACTTTACCAAACAATGTTCACCCTTCTTCTTTGCTTTTTACATTAATAATATACAACAATTTTAGGTAAAGAGTCAACTTGTATTGACAGAAATATACTAGTTATATATAATGATACAATTGAGAGTTATAATAGGCGCTATTTTAGATTCCACTCTTACCAGTTATTATATTTAAAGAGGTGCAGCATATGAATATAGAACCTTACAAGCCGCCGCCGGAGGTTGAGCCATTAAAAAACAAAAAGCATTCTGCTACAGTAGAACCTTACAGACCACCTGCACTGCAGACAGTAAAACCTGCAGAAACAAATGATGATGAAGAATTTGACTGGAAAAAACTGTTAGTTTATTTCAATATTATAAGAAGGAGAAAACTTTTAATTATTCAATGTACTCTTATAGTCCTTCTCCTCGGCTTTATAGTTACGAAAATGATGACACCTTTATATAAAGCTACCAGTAATGTAATAATACTTCCCAGACCTGTTTCAGTCCAGAGACAGGGACAGGAAGAAACAACGGTATTTATCCCTTCGATTTCCATAGAATCTCAGATTCAGATGATAAAAAACTCTGGAGAAACAGGAGAATCCATTTCAAAATCTCTGAAGGAAAAAAATAAAATCAATATGACTCCCGGAGAGATTATGGATACTCTTTCGGTAAAAAAGATAAAAGACACAGAAATGGTAGAGATTGTATCTATCCATAAAGATCCTGAAATTGCAAAACTTATAGCCAATTATGGAGCAGAACAGTTCAGAGAGAGGAACAAGCAGTTTGATTCTGTAAAATTAAAACAGAGCAGAGACATGGTACAGGAACAGCTTGCCATGGTAGAAAAGGATCTGAAAAGTGCGGAAGAGAAATTAAAGATCTTTCAGCAGAAAGAAGGACTCATTGATGAACAGACAGAGGTTCAGGCAAAGCTTACAAAGGTAATAGAACTTGAAGCATCAAAGGCAGAGGCAGAAGTGGAAAAAAATGTGGCAGAAGCAAAATATAAAGAAGCCCAGGCAAACCTGGGAAGCATGAGAATAGACGAGAAGGATCCTACTGTTTCGGCCCTTGAAGGACAGTTAGCCAATCTTGAAGTAGAGCTGGCAGGTCTTAAAGAAAAATGGGCAGATGATTATCCTGAGATTTTAAATACAAAGGCAAAGATTGAAGAAACAAGAAGAAAACTCCGTGAGGCCCTTGCTGCCCAGGGAGCGGCAAATAAAAACCAGATGCTTATCAATAATTCCGTAGAATATACGGGAGCACAGGCAAAAACATCAGGTCTTTCCCAGATGTATGAAAAGGAAAGTTCTGCCATGAAAAACATGCCTGAAAAGATTATCGAAATGAAGCGTCTTAAAAGACAGGTAGAAATAACAGAAGAAAAATACAGAGCACTCCTTGAGAAATCCCAGCAGGCAAAAATCATGGAAGCAGACCGACAGGGCAATGTAGAAGTGGGAAGTTATGCCCTTCTCCCTGAAAGTCCCTATATGCCTGATGTAAAGAAAAATATGGCTATAGCCCTTCTTCTGGGGCTCTGTATTGGCATATGTGCCGCTCTTGCAATGGAACAGTTAGATGTTCCTCTTTCAAATGAAGAAGATATAGGAAGCCATTTACATCTTCCTGTTTTAGAAGTAATACCGAAGATAAAATTTTCAAAGAAATCTGCAGAAAAGCCAAGTCTTATAAATGTAGATGAAAAAGACAGAAGATATGTATTTTTCCTGGAAGCTTTCCGGACTTTAAGAACAGTCCTTAATTTCTCAATGAAAGACGAAGTGCTTCCCGGAGGGAGAAATGTTAAAATACTCCTTGTAACAAGTTCTGTTCCCGGAGAAGGCAAATCTACCATAGCAGGCAATCTTGCCATATCTTATGCCCAGATGGGTAAAAAAGTTCTTCTCATAGAAGCAGATCTGCTCCGTCCTACAATAAGAAAATACTTTAATATTGAAACACATAATAACGGTAAAGGTATGACTGAATTGCTTTCAGGTAAAGAATTCAAATTAAGCGATCTTGCCCATGAAACCTTTATACCAAACTTAAAGGTTCTTACATCGGGGAAAAATATAAAATTCACATCAGAATTATTTGAATCAGACAGTATGAAAGACTTCATAAGAAATCTCCAGTCAGATGAAGATACGGATCTGGTTATATTCGACTCTCCTCCCTGTCAGGCAGTAAGTGATGGCGTCATACTCTCTTCTCTCGTAGATAAAGTACTGCTCGTAGTATCTACAGGTATGAATGCCCGTACTGTAAGACAGTCTATAAAACTCCTGAACAGTGCTCAGGCAGATATTATAGGAGTTGTACTCAACAAAATGGATACAAGCAGAGGCTCTTATTATTCCTATAAATACAAATACGGCTATTATTATTCAAGAGACAAAAAGGCTTCTGAAGCAAAACTGGATGAAATACTTGAAGAGAAGAAAGAAAGCGTTCCAGAGCTTGAAGATAAGGAAAAGAGTGATAAGGAAAAGAGCGACGTTGAACTGGTTTTTAAAGGACAGGATTAAGGAGGATTTTCAATGAATTTTTCAATAAATAAAGATTTTAAAATATTATTTTTCATAATATTATTTACAGGTTTTACCTTCTGTTCCTCTATGGCACAGAAAACAGATGATGCCTTTACCCTTCAGCCTGGAGATACTATTGATATTACAGTAGTCCAGTTTCCTGATTACAGTAAATCCATAATAGTAAGAGATGATTTCAGAATATCCTATCCTTTCATTGTAGGTGCCATAGATGTAAGGAACCTGACACCGGCAAAACTCAAAGAAATAATAACAGAAGGGCTTAAAAAAATCATAAAAAATCCCATAGTCAATGTAGATGTAACAAACTTTGCAAAAATGGAAGTCTATATATCGGGAGAGATAAAAACTGCAGGGAAATATGAAGTAAAAAGAAACTCCAAAATTCTGGAGGCTCTTGTAACTGCAGGTATTACAGAAAAGTCCGATCTGGAAAGGGTAAGTGTTGTAAAAGGAGACAAACAGTTTACAGTAAATGTAAAAAAACTCCTCCTTGGAGAAGAAAAGGATATGAGTAAAAATATAAAACTGGATTCAAGGGATATTATTTACATACCTGAAATAAATAAAAAGGTTACTGTTACAGGTTTTGTAAAGAACCCAGGTTCCTATGTAATAAGTGAAAAGATGCATACAGTTATAGAAGCAATAAATGCGGCAGGAGGGCTTTTAAATCTGAATGTAAATAACTCCGGAGGAGGGCAGATTGTAAGGAAACTGACTCTTGTACGTAACGGCCAGACAGTACTTTCTGAAGATTTAAATGAAATCTATAAAGAAGGCAATGTTTCCGCAAATATGGAACTTGTCGATGGAGATATAGTCTATGCTTCGGAAGAAAAGGTAAAATTCCTTGTATCGGTGGCAGGACAGCTTGAAAAGCCGGGCATATATGAGATACAGGAAGGAGACAGAGTCCTTGATACAATCCTTATGGCAGGAGGAGTTACAAAAACAGCAATAATAGAACAGGTAACTGTTATAAAAAGAAGTGGTGAAGTAAAGACTGTAGATTATGAAGAGCTCATGGAAAACGGAAATCAGGAAGTAAATATAAAAGTAGAACCGGGAGACACGGTGCTTGTAACAAAACCGGGGAAAAGAATTGTTGTAGCAGGAGACATAAAAGAACCGGGTGTATATACACTTGAAGAAAACGGAACACTCCTTGATGCCCTTGCCATAGCAGGAGCCTATAAAAAACCGAAACTTTCCCAGGTCGGAGTATTCAGAAATGTAAACGGCATATCTCAGGTAATAGAAATAGATGCAGATAAACTCTTTGATAATCCGAATCCTGATTCAAAAATAAACATACAGCTTATGAAAGGCGATGTTGTTTACGTTCCTGAAGCGGGGAAATTTGATCCTTCAACATTTCAGAGTATATCAAGTATTATGTGGCCTCTCACAACACTTATTAATTTATTTAAATAATGTGAAAAAGATTGATTACTGCAGAATTATTAATATAATAACAGATATTCTTTTAGCCCTTCTCCTTGCAGTACCTCCCCTTCTGTACGGAGCGGTAGAGGAATATGTTATCCTTTCCATTCGCCTCATTACTGTTATTATACTCTTTCTCTTACTTTTAAAAGGATATCTGGGAAAAAACCTGACATGGCGAATAACAGTCCTGGATATTCCTTTTTTTCTTTTTATTTCACTTTCTTTATATCATACAATAAATACGATATACTTTTACGGAAGTTTCCAGGAATTACTTAAAACACTCAATTATATAGCTCTTTACTATATTACGGTAAATCATGTAAGAGACAGGAAGAGAATTAAAATTTTTACAGCTATTATGGTAATAACAGGTTTCTGTCTTACTCTTTACGGTTTCAATCAATATTACTCCGGTCTGAGTAAAATGTTAAGTCCTTCCTATGTATGCCACAATCATTATGCAGGTCTTATGGAACTGTGTATTCCTTTAAGTATTGCCTTTATATTTACAGAAGATAAACTCTTCGGTATATTATCAGGCATAGCCTCTGCAGTTATGGCCTTTGGCCTTATGTACAGCATGTCCCGGGGAGGCTGGATTTCTTTTGCCATATCATTTATCATTATGGTAATACTCTTTATCTGTAAAAGAGAGAATTTCTATTCGGAAGAAAAAGAAAGAAAAATACTCCTTACCAATATTATAACATGGGTTATAGTGCTTGTAGCCCTCTCTGTACCTTTACTGGTAAAAGAAAGGGCAGAAACCATTTTTAAAGCAGAAGAAAATAAATTCGGAAGCGAAGCCCTTGAATTCCGTATACCTGTATGGGAAAACTGCCTGAAGATGATAGAGGATCAGAACTATAAAGGTAAAGGTCTTGCATCTTTTACATATCTATATTTCAGATATAATAAAGAATATCCTGAATATCTCATGAATGCGGCTCACAGTGATTATCTCCAGATGGCTATAGAAGCAGGTCTTACGGGATTGATTGCCTTTTTCATTATCATATTAATTTTTTATATTACTGTCATAAGATACTTAATTTACAGAGGAAAAGATCTGTCTCCTTTCAGTTTAGAACTTCTAAAAAAGGATCAACTCCTTCTTATAGGCTATACAGGTTCAATTACATCTCTTATTCTCCACGGTGCAGGAGACTTCAATTTTCAGATACCTGCAAATACTATTTACTTCTATATAATCATGGCTCTTGGAATTTCCACAATAAATCTCAGAAAAAAATCCGGAGATATAGAAGAAACTTCAAAGAAAAAACTTTTAATACTCACAGTATTTCTTTCTCTCCTTCTGTCAATAATTACCTTTATAACAGTATGTCCATTACTTGCAGAATATTATCTGAAAGAAGGGAAAAAATATGAAAGAAAACTCCTCTTTGAAAAAGCTCTTATTAAATATAATTTATGCCAGAAGCTTAATCCCTTTAATCCTTATTATTATATTCATTCAGGTTATATATCAAATAAAATGACTCTTTTAGAAAAAAAGAAAAAAGAATTCTGGATAAAAAAGTCTATAGAATATTATGAAAAAGCTTTATCAATCCATCCATACGAGAATTCCATATACTATTATCTTGGAAATCTTTACATAGAACTTGGAGATAAGAAAAAAACAGTATATTACTTTAATAAAATGGTGGAACTGGATCCCTATAATCCAATCTATCTCCTGACATATGCTTTTTATTATCAGACAGAGGGAGAAAGCAAAAAAGCTCTGGAACTATATGAAAAATATCTCACCATAAAGCCGAATGACAAAAAAGTAAAAAAAGTAATAGAAGAAATCATGAAGAAATAATTCAGAAAATTTGCAAAAAAATACTCTCCATAGTATAATAATTTCGGATATTATCTAAAAAATGAAAGGAGGTGAATTATGAAAAAGAAAATTTTTACCTGTCTTCTTATTATATCACTCATCAATACTCTTTCTCCCTTCAGTGCAATCTCACCTGCTTTTGCAGGAGGCCAGTCACTGACTATGGAAGTAATAGAAGGGCCTGTATTTTATAAAACCTCAAGGGATGTACCGTGGAATGTAGCAACAGGAAGTCTTGATCTTCAGGTTGACTATAATATCCATGTAGGTACCGGTGGTTCTGCATTACTCCATTATCCTGACGGAAGCACTGCCAGATTGTTTGAAAAGTCTATGGTTGAAGTTATCAGTGTAAGTGATGTGGAAGGCACAAAAAACTACAATGTCAGATTTATCGGCCAGGTCATGACGAGTCCGAAGGTAGACAAAGAAAATCCTTCTGTATTCTTAAATGATTCCCCTGCCGTACTGGTTCATTCAAAGGTAGAATATATGGCAGAACTGAAAAGCGATATGTCTCTTGAAGTAGTTGCCACCACAGGAGAAGTGCCGGAAGAGATTAACGTCAATCCCGGGTACAATGTATCGGGAACCGTAAAGGAAATATTCCCTCAGGTTCAGATGTTTACTCTTGAAATAGACAAAGACAATATGGCAATAGTGGCTTTTCATCCCCATACGATTGTGAAAACAAGAAGTTATGACGGATATGTAAAATACAGAGATTCCGGTGAAACAAAGGATCTTGGAGATGTAGAGGATCTGAGTGAAGGAGAAGAAGTTGTAGTATTCGGAGAAGCTCCTATTGAACTTATAAAAACAGGGAAAGCAGAGGGAAATACTCCGGAAGGCGTCGGAAGTGCAGGTTCTGTTACAGTTGCCAGTGATGGCAATGAGGAAATAAGGGAAATTGAATTCTGCGGACACAAACTTAAAGTCAGAGTGCCAGGAGGAGTTCATATAGTATATATCCTTACTCCTCTTATAACAAACCATGCAGTACTCCCTGCCTATCTTGCAAATCTAAGAGTGGGAGGAGTACTTGTATCGAGTCTTGGCAAAGGAACAGTTCTTACAGGACTTGTAACAGGCACCAGCAGTACTGTAGCAGTAATAGTTCCCCTGGGTATACTGGCAGGAATATTGATTCCTGTAGTTGCATCAGGAGACAGCACTACAACTGTAATAAGGCCGCCTGTATCGAAGGTCCAGCCCAATTCTTAACGATCAGAGACATATTCACAAGGGGCGTTTTAAAAAGACGTCCCTTTTTTAAATTCCATACTGGAAGACTATCAGGCACAGCCTGACCTATCCCAATTCCCCGGACGCTCTTGTAAAGAAAATTGACTTTTTCTTTTACACGATAAAAATATACATCCTGAATCAGTTGATTTTCCTGTAAAGATTCTCACTTTTCACTACTCTTCACTTTTCCACATACTAGTTTCCATCAATTATATAAAAAGACTCAAAATCCTTATTGACTTAAACAATGAAATATATTATTATATTTCATTAATTACTATTTCTCTTCAAGCAGTCTCTTTAAAGGCTATATCAAATGATTAATGTATTAAGTATTCCTTTATATGATAATACACTTGAATCTGCAGTAAAAAAAGTAATACAAATATGTCTTAATGAAGAAAAACAGAATAGATGTGTAAGCACTACAGGTGCTCATGGCCTTGTTTTTTCAAAAGAGAATGAAGAGTTTGCATGCTTATTAAAAGAATTTCACTGGAACCTTCCTGATGGAATGCCCGGTGTATGGGTTGGGCGCCTCAAGGGTGCCAATCAAATGGAAAGATGTTATGGTCCTGACTTTTTCAGAGATCTCCTTATTGCTTCCGCTTCCACCGGAATAAGACATTATTTCTGCGGAGGAAAAGAAGGTGTGGCAGAAGAGCTGAAAACTGCGTGCGGGAAGAAATTTAATAATTTTAATATAGGAGGAACATTTACACCGCCCTTCAGGGAAATGGATGATGAAGAACTTGAAAAGCTGGGAGACGATATAAATTCCAGACATACCGATATTGCATGGATAGGAATAAGCACGCCAAAACAGGAGATATTTGCCAGAAGGCTTTCTGCCTTTACAAAAGTTCATTTTCTCATATCGGTAGGTGCTGCTTTTGATTTCCATACAGGCAGAGTAACACAGGCGCCGAAAACACTTCAGAAAGCCGGTCTTGAATGGTTTTTCCGTCTGTGTATGGAACCAAAAAGACTCTATGGAAGATACAGTAAAATAGTTCCTTATTTTATTTACTATAATATGATCGAATATTTTAAAGGTGAATTTAAATAATAATATAAGAATTATGCATGAACTTATCGGTCAGGCTAATTATTTAAGGAGGACCTGTTAAATGAAAAAAGCTCTTGTCTGCGGTGCCGGAGGATTTATAGGCAGTCATCTTGTAAAAAGATTAAAAAAAGAAGGGTTTTATGTAAGGGGAGTTGATCTTAAATACCCTGAATTTTCAAAAACCGAAGCAGATGAATTTATAACAGGAGATCTGAGAGATCCTGTTGTATGTAAAAATATTCTGGATTATCCCTTTGATGAAGTATATCAGCTTGCTGCAGATATGGGAGGAGCAGGATATATCTTTACCGGACATCATGATGCAGATGTCATGCATAATTCTGCTACAATCAATCTGAATATAACTTATTACGGGCAGAAAATGGGAATTAAAAACATATTTTATTCTTCTTCTGCATGTATATATCCTGAATATAACCAGTTAGATCCTGACAATCCTGAATGTTCCGAATCTTCTGCCTATCCGGCAGCACCTGACAGTGAGTACGGATGGGAAAAACTATTCAGTGAAAGAATGTATATGGCTTTTAACAGAAATTACGGGCTTAAAGTCCATATAGCAAGATTTCATAATATCTTCGGCCCTGAAGGCACATGGACAGGCGGTAAAGAAAAAGCCCCTGCCGCCATATGCAGGAAAGTGGCAGAAGCACATGACGGAGGAGAGATTGAAATATGGGGAGACGGGAAACAGACAAGATCTTTTCTTTATATTGACGAATGTCTTGAAGGGATTAGAAGATTTATGGATTCTGATTTTATGGGTCCTGTAAATATAGGTTCTGATGAAATGGTAACGATAAATCAGATGACAGAAATGGTTATGGATATTGCAGGAAAGAAATTGAGTATAAAGCACATAGAAGGGCCTCTTGGTGTGAGAGGCAGAAATTCTGACAACAGACTCATAAAAGAAAAACTCGGCTGGAGTCCTTCATGTAAACTGAGAGATGGTCTTTTTAAGACCTATGAATGGATAAATAAACAGGTTCAATTAGTAAATAATAATTTCAAGATTTAAAAAAATTTAGAAACAGATCTTGATAAAAACAAAAGAAAAATTTATATAAGTTCTGAAAACAATATATCCTATAAAGAAAGAGATAACTTATGTAAAAACTTTAAGTGAGAGGTAAAAATTAAAGACAGGGACAGAGATAAAAGAAAATAAATGAAAAAAATTGTAAAAAGTGCCTCTCACAGGAAAATAAACATATTCGGCTCTTTAATAAGCGCAATTTCCCTATCTCAGGAAGTATCACTTGTTGAAGAAAAGATTAAAGAGAAGAGTTCTTCCTATATCTGTTTCTGTCCCGTATCATTCATAGTTACTGCCACAGAAGACAGAGAATTCCTGGATATAATAAACAATGCTTATCTTGCAACACCTGACGGGATGCCTGTGGTATGGTATTTGAAATCAAAAGGCGAAAAAAACACAACAAGGGTCTATGGCCCTGATCTGATGAGAGAGGTTTTCTATATATCGGAAGTAAGAGGGTACAGACATTATTTCTATGGAGGAACAGAGGAAATACTTTCGAAATTAAAAGAAAATATCCTTAAAAAATTCCCTGCCCTGCAGATATGCGGTATTTATGCACCGCCATTCCGGCCTCTTACGGAACAGGAAGAAGTAGAGGTTATAGCCGGTATAAAAAAATCTGAACCTCATATGGTATGGGTCGGCATCGGTTCTCCGAAACAGGAAAAGTGGATGGCAAAGATTTCACCCTCTCTCGATGGAATACTTATGGCAGGAGTGGGTGCTGCTTTTAATTTTTATGCCGGGTCAGTGAGACAGGCTCCTCTGTGGATGCAGAAAAATGGACTGGAATGGATTTTTCGATTATGGTGCGAGCCGGGGAGGCTGTGGAAGAGGTACCTTTACGGGAACAGCAGGTTTGTTTATATGGTTTTAAGGGAATGGTTTCTAAAAATATAATCATTTTATACAGTCATTTTTCATTTTTTCCATACCACTCTCAGTAGAACATGATATAATAAAATAAAAGACTTAAATTATGCGGTAGGTGATTATATGCCTGTAGATAGTTTGATAAATCTCAGAAATGATGTAATATTCAAGGTAGTTTTTGGATATGAAAAAAATGAAAAACTTCTTATTTCTCTATTAAATGCTATACTGAATCTTACAGGGAATGAGAAGATTGTTAAATTAACCTTTTTGAATGCCTTCAATATAAAAGAATATCTTAATGATAAATTGACAAGTCTTGATGTTAAAGTAGAAGATGGCACAGGAGTCAGATATAATGTTGAAATGCAACTCGCTCCTGACACATCATATATAAGCCGTATAATTTATTATCATGATAAACTCTATACAGGACAGCTAAAACAGGCTGAACCATATGATGCATTATTACGAGCTATAAGCATATCAATCTTAAACTTTATTCTTTTTGAAAATGAAACTGATTTACATAATATTTACCGATATTTAAATATAAAATCTAAAAATCAGTTAACAGACTTAAAAGAGCTCCATTTTATAGAACTTCCTAAATACACAGAAGATAAACCACGAAAGAATTTAACAAAACTCGAAAAATGGCTTCATGCCTTAAAATTCGGAGAAATTTATGCAACAAATTTAAATAATCTTCCTGCAGTCTTAAAAGAAGAGGAGGAAATTGTTATGGCACTACAGGAAATGATAAAAGCCTCTAATGATGACCTGGTGAGAGAAATACTTGAAATGAGAGAAAGGGGACGTCACGAAGAAGCTACAAGATTATATAGGGCTGAACAAAAGGGTATGGAAAAGGGTATGGAAAAGGGTATGGAAAAGGGTATGGAAAAGGG
>CALARM010000844.1 GCA_937888925.1 uncultured Synergistia bacterium
TCCTTCAGGAAAAAGGACTCAGGCTGTAGAACATATGACTAAAGCTTTTAATCTCAATCTGACTGCCATGAGCACTCTTGCACTGATTGTAGGAATGTTTCTTATTTATAATACTATGACCTTTTCTGTTGTCCAGAGACGCACCATGATTGGTATGCTGAGAGCTACAGGTGTTACGGCACAGGAAATATTTGCTCTTATACTGGGTGAAGCTCTTATTACAGGTGTAATTGGAACGATTGCCGGTATAGGCGCCGGAATCTGTCTTGGAAAAGGCATGGTTACACTTGTATCAAAGGCAATAAATGATATATATTTTGTTATCTCTGTGACTCATATATCAATAAAGCCTTTTATTATTTTTAAAGGTATTATACTGGGGATTCTGGCAACACTCTTTGCAGCATTACTACCGGCACTGGAAGCCACTTCCGCACCTCCAAAGACTGTAATAAGACGTTCAGAATCGGAAAAAAGACTCCATCTTACTCTTTTTTCAAAATCAATAACAGGTATATCTTTAATCGCACTGGCGGCGGTTATGATATTTTTTTCAGAAAAAAGCCTTCTATTCAGTATAGGTTCACTCTTTGTTATAACCCTGGGTGCCGCCCTTCTCACCCCCCTGGTTACTGTAATGTTTACAGTCCTTTTAACACCTGTTACCCGTGCTTTATTCGGGATTATCGGTTCTATGTCGGCAAGAGGTATTATTTCTTCTTTGAGCCGTACGTCTGTTGCAATTGCTGCTCTCATGATAGCTGTTTCCGTAACGGTAAGTGTGGGGATTATGGTAGGAAGCCTCAGACATGCAGTAATAATCTGGATGGAAACCTTTCTTAAAGCCGATATATATGTATCTCCTCCAAGTCTTGTTTACAGCCGTTCCGACCTGACACTTGACAAAAAAGTAATAGAGAAATTCTCTTCTCTCCCTGAGATTTCTTTTATAAGCACCTACAGAGGCGTTATGGTAGAATCTGAAAAAGGATTGAACCAGCTCATAGCAATTACAGTTGACCACCAGACCTGCCATTCTTTTCGTTTTAAAGAAGGTAAAGACATATGGCCCGGGTTTACAGAGAGAGATGAAGTCATCGTATCAGAACCATATGCCTATCTTCACGGTACAAAAACAGGCTCTAAGATTCATCTGTCCACGGACAGGGGAGAACATCATTTTCCTGTAGCAGGTATTTTTTATGATTATACATCGGACAGGGGCATAATTGTTATGAACAGAAAAACGTACGATAAATTCTGGGATGACAGGAATGTTTCTTCTCTTGCCATATATGTGAAAGAGGGAACAGATATAGATAAATTTGTAGATAAACTGGAAGGTGAGACAGGGGCGGATCAGGTAATAGCAGTGCAATCAAACAGAGAACTCAGGGAAACAACACTGGGTGTTTTTGACAGAACATTTATTATAACAGATGTATTGAGAATTCTTTCAATTATAGTGGCTTTCATAGGGGTACTGAGTGCTTTAATGGCACTTCAGCTTGAACGGTCAAAAGAGATAGCAGTTCTCAGAGCTACAGGTCTTACACCGGTGCAGGTATGGAAGATTGTGATAATACAGACGGCACTCACAGGTATTATTGCCGGTTTTATGGCCATTGCCCTTGGTATTTTGATTGCTATAGTACTTATATTTGTCATAAACAGGATGTCGTTCGGATGGACAATGGAAATGGTTATAAGCCCCGGTATACTGCTTCAGGCTTTTATAATTTCACTATCTGCTTCTATCCTGGCAGGTATTTACCCCTCTATAAAAATGGCAAATACGTCGCCCGCACAGGCAATGAGAGAAGAGTGAGTCAGTGAAAAGTCTTGAAATAACTGAAAATAAATAAAATTTAGGAAAGGACTTTTTCTGTAAGAGAGAGAAATTTTTCAAAGTCGCACCATACAGGAATACAGGAGGGAAAGATATGACATGTAGAGTGACATGTTCTGCCGCAGCCATGATAATCAACAGAGACGTAAATATGCTGGAATTTCTATCCAGTCTCTTACGAAGAAACGGTATTGATTCAATGACTTTCACAGAGGCAGAAATTGCCCTGAAAACCCTGGCTAAAGAGTCACCTCCGTCAGTCATAATTACAGATCTTTACATGCCTTTGATTGACGGATGGAAATTCTGCCACATAATACGTTCCCATGCTTTTGAACCCTTCAGTAAGGTACCTGTAATGGTGATTTCTTCAGTCTTCTCCGAAAATATGACTGTAGATATTATGTCAGATCTTCAGGCAGATGCCTTTCTGCCATATCCTTTTGAGGAAAATCATTTTATAGAACAGGTAAAAGTCCTTCTGGATGGTAAAAAGCCGGATAAACCTTATGTCCTCATAGTGGAACATGATAAAAATCTCTCTTATGATATAAAAAATATGTTTGAAAACCATGATTACACAGTCCATATTGCCAGGACTGCATGTGAAGCAAAAGAAGCTTTTAAAAAAAATTCCTTTCATATTGCCCTGTTAAACTACAATCTTCCAGACAATAAAGGAGACACATTACTTCACGATTTTTCATCTCAAAATCCTGGTTGTATCTTACTTATGATGGCAGAAGACATAACATCGGATCTCGCACTGAAATGGATTACCTGTGGCTCTGATGTCTATCTAAAAAAACCTTTTACCACTGAATATGTCATGGAACTCTGTGCCAGAGCCGGAAGGGAAAGGGTATTTATAGAGTCCCAAAAAATTCTGGAAAGAAAAACATATGAAGTACATGAAAGTGAAGAGAATGAAGAACTGCTTGAAAAGAATGAAAAGTGCTTCAAATTTATGGTAGAAAAACTTCAGTCAGGTGCAGTCTATGTAGAAAAAGAACAGGTATTCCTGAACAGGACAGCAGAAAAAATCACAGGCTACAGTTCAGAAGAAATAAAAACTGTTGAAGAATGGTTCAGAAAACTCTATAAAGAAAAAGCAAGTGAAATAAGAATTCTCTATGAAACTGATAAAACAAAGGGATTCCCTTCCCGTACAGTAGAAATCTTTACAAAAAATAATGAAATAAGGTTTATAGAATTCTTTTCCTATGCAGAACAGGATAGAGCCATATGGCTTATGTCTGATATAACAGACAGAAAAATTTCAGAAGATTTACTCCGAAAAAGTGAAGAAAATCTGTTAAAAACCAATCAGATTATGTCTGCAGTGCTTGAATATACACACATTATGTCAGTTTTGCTTGATCCTCAATTTAATTTCATATGGGTTAACAGAGCCTATGCTGACACATGTGGCTACGCTCCTTCTTTCTTTCCCGGAAAGAATCATTTTGACCTTTACCCCCACGAAGAAAATAAAAATATCTTTCAGAAAGTCGTAGATACAGGGGAACCTTTCTATGTATCTGCAAAACCTTTTGAATTTCCAGACTATCCAGAGAAAGGTATAACATACTGGGACTGGAGCCTCATACCTGTAAAGGATAATAATTCTACAGTAACTTACCTGGTTTTTACCCTGCAGGAAGTGACAGAGAAAATAAGAGCCGAAAACGGCCGCAGGGAAAGTGAAGAAAGATATCGTACAGTAGTGGAGGCCATGACAGATACCCTTTCTATAATAGATACAGAAGGTTATTTCCTCTATGCCAATCCTCAGGCAGTAAAAAATCTCAGCCCTGCCATATCGGAAGATATTACAGGAAAAAATATCTGTGATTTATTACCTGCTCATGAAGCTGAAAAGCTTATTTCCAATTATCAGAAAACTTTTAATTCCAAAATTCCCTTTACAGGAGAGGTAAAAGTCCATATCAGAGATAAAGAATACTGGTTCCTGAACCGTTTGATTCCTTTTGAATACGGGATAAATAAGATCCCGTCAGTACTGTCAATGTCACTGGACATTACCGATAGAAAAAAGACAGAAGAAGCTCTCAGGGAGAACGAGAAAGAACTTCAGTGGATATTGAAAAGCATGCTCAATGCCTTTGTCATATTCGAATCAGTATTTGACGATAAAGGCAATTTCATCAGTTATCGTTTTGTCTATATTAATGATGCCTATGAAAAGATTACAGGTGTTAAAAACCATGAGGTAAAAGGAAAAACAGTTCATGAAGTATGGCCCGACACAGAAAATGAATGGGTAAAAAGATACGGTGAGGTTGCCGTAAGCGGTATTTCTCAGATCTTTGACATGTACCACAGTCCTACAGGAAAACTCTATCACTGCAATGTTTACCGCCCCTGGTATACACAGGATCGCTTCTGTGTAATATTTGAAGATATTACAGAGAAGAAAAAGACAGAGGAAGCTCTAAAAGAAAGTGAGAGAAAATTCAGAAGTTATATAGAAAATGCACCTGACGGCATATTCCTGGCAGATGAGCAGGGGAATTATCGTCTCGTAAATGATGCGGCATGTAGAATAACTGGTTTTACAGAAGAAGAATTATTGCAAAAAAATCTTACAGAACTGACTTATCCCCATGATATACCGGGAGCGATGGAACATTTCAGTACTGTTATTGAACATGGTAAAGCATCAGGTGAAGGTCGTTTTATCACGAAATCCGGCCAGGTAAGACACTGGATAGTAAAAGCAGTAAAACTGAATGAAAAGAATTTCCTTGGCTTTGCATCAGACATAACGGAGCGCAGGATGACTGAAGAGGCTCTGAAAGAAAGTGAGGCAAGATTGAAGAAGGTACTTGAAATATTGCCGGTAGGGGTATGGATAACAGATAAACATGGAAAAATCATTCAGAGTAATACTGCAGCAGAAGAGATATGGGCAGGGGCAAAATATGTGGGACCGGAAGAATTTTATGAATATAAAAGCTGGTGGTACGATACAAAAAAACTTATAAAACCTGAAGAATGGGCAGTAAGCAGAGCAATAAGAAAGGGAGAGATTTCCTGTGAAGAATTAATAGAAATAGAATGTTTTGACGGTACACATAAAATTATGCTCAACTGGGCCATGCCTCTTATTGGATTAAATCAGGAAATAGAAGGAGCAGTGGCAG
This sequence comes from uncultured Synergistia bacterium, assembly GCA_937888925.1. The sequence goes on from CALARM010000844.1 coordinate 5,017, forward strand.
TAAATCAGGACATAACAGAAAGAAAACTCCTGGAAGAGGAACTGGAGTCAGCTTACTCAAAACTTCAGGCACTCTGGGGTGTTTCTTCCATGGCAGATGCAGATATTAAAACAATTTCCGCTCATATTCTTTCAACTATTGCAAAAATGACAGGGAGTGACTATGGCTTCTACGGATTTATCAATGAAGATGAGTCAGTAATGACCATTTATTCCTGGTCAGGAGAAGCAATGAAAGACTGTTCTATGGTAGATAAACCATCTAATTTTCCCGTTGAAAAAGCAGGAGTCTGGGCAGAGGCCATAAGACAGAGAAAGCCTTTTATTCTGAATGACTACAATGAAGATCATAGAGGGAAAAAAGGACTTCCCTGCGGACATGTAGCTATAACCAATCTCCTTGTAGTCCCTTTTTTCTCCCATGGAAAAATTACATCTGTGGCAGCAGTGGCGAACAGACTACTTCCCTATGGCAGGGAGGATATAGATCAGATTACATCTTTTCTGACAGGTATTCAATCTATTGTGGAACATAAAACAACAGAGGAATATATCAGGTTAATGGCAGATATGCTTGACGAAGCGCCGGGAATTATTACTGTCCATGATTTTAACGGGAAATTTCTTTATGGAAACCGCAAAACCTTCGAACTTCACGGCTATAGCAGGGAAGAATCCATGGCACTTAAAGTGAAAGATATAGATATGCCTGAGAGTACAGCACTCTTTAAAGAGAGAATAGAACATATAAACAGATATGGAGAAGCTTCATTTGAAGTTTGCCACATAAAAAAAGACGGCACAATATTACCTCTGAATGTTTTCGCGAAAAAGGTTATGTGGAAAGATATTCCTGCCACATTGAGTATAGCCACAGATATGACAGAGAGAAAAAGGGCAGAAGAAGAAAAAGAAAGACTCCAGGCACAGCTTCTTCAGGCTCAGAAGATGGAATCTGTGGGACGCCTGGCAGGTGGAGTAGCCCATGATTTTAACAATATGCTCGGCATCATACTGGGTTTTACGGAACTGTCTCTGGAAGAGGTTAAAGAAGGGCATATTCTCTATTATTCACTGAAGGGCATAGAAAAGGCGGCTCACCGCTCTGCAGATCTTACGAGACAGCTCCTGGCCTTTGCCAGAAAACAGACCATTGCACCGAAAGTGCTGAATCTGAATTATACGGTATCGAGTATGCTCAGGATGATAAGACGCCTCATAGGAGAAGATATAGAACTTGCCTGGATGCCGGGAGCAAATCTCTGGCCTGTAATGGTAGATCCTTCACAGATAGATCAAATTCTGGCAAACCTCTGTGTAAATGCCAGAGATGCCATAAAAGGAGTGGGAAGAGTTACAATAGAGACAGAGAATGTAAATGTTGACAGTAATTATAGTGCCTCTCATAGAGATTTTATTCCAGGCGAATATGTAATGATTTCAGTAAGTGACAATGGCTCCGGCATGGATAAAAATACTATAGAACACATATTTGAACCATTTTTTACGACAAAAGATATTGGAAAAGGCACAGGCCTTGGACTGGCTACAGTATACGGTATAGTCAGACAGAACCATGGATTTATCAATGTGTACAGTGAGCCTGAAATAGGCAGTACGTTCAAAATATATATACCCCGTTTTTTCGGAAAAGAGCTTGAGTCAGATGACACAGGGAGAAAAGAGATAATAGAGAAAGGTTCGGAAACAGTTCTTCTTGTGGAAGATGAAAAGGAAATGATGGACATGATAAAAATCATGCTTGAAAGACTGGGATACACGGTGCTCGCTGCCGAAACTCCCGGAGATGCATTCATGATGGCAGAAGACTATTCAGGAGAGATAAATCTCCTCATCACAGATGTGGTAATGCCGGAAATGAACGGAAGGGACCTGGCAGAAAAACTTATGTCTCTTTACAGTAATATGAAATGTCTTTTTATGTCAGGCTATACTGCCAACGTGATTGCCCATCATGGCGTCCTTGAGGAAGGACTTATGTTCATAGAAAAGCCTTTTACCAGGAAGGAGCTTGCCGGGAAGGTAAGAAAGGCACTGGAATAAGAAAATAATTTGTCTGATTACACTTCACTTCACACCGGACTGTCTTCAAAAAACTTTATGTATTTCTTTATTTCATCAAGGCTTTCAAGGAAAGCGTCAACAACTTTCGGGTCAAACTGGGTACCACTTTTACTTTTTATCATATCTACTGTTTTTTCTATAGAAAATGGTTCTTTGTAGGAACGTTTTGATGTGAGAGCGTCAAATACATCTGCGAGAGCAACAATACGGCCGTATATATGGATATCCTCTCCTTTAAGTCCGTTTGGATAACCTGTGCCGTCAAAATATTCATGGTGTTTCAGGCAGATCAGAGCAGCAGTTTTGAGGTAAGGGGATCTGGATTCTTTAAGGATTTCATAACCTATGGAAGGGTGTTTTTTTATTATTTCATATTCTTCTTTTGTCAGTTTTTCTGTTTTCAATAAAATATTATCAGGTATGCCGATTTTCCCTATATCATGTAAGGGTGCTCCTATTTCTATATTGTCCAGATCCTCTTCGGAAAGCCCGTATTTTTCGGCAATTATGCGGGAGTAGGCACTGACTCTTTTCAGATGCTGTGAAGTGGCTTCGTCTTTATATTCTGCGGCAAGGGCAAGACGAAATATCGTATCCAGATGGGCTACTTTTAAATCGGATTGAGTTTTAGCAAGATCTACAAACATGTGATCCAGTTTATCTACCATTGTATTGAAGGAATCTGCCAGTTTTTTTATCTCATCTTCAGATTTTATATCTATCCTGGATTTAAAATTCCCTTCCGAGATTTCCTTTGTGTGTTCCGCAATTTTTAGAATAGGGAGACTTATGGTGGAAGAAATAAGAGCACTCAGAATGATAGAAATAATCACATCCAGGATAAAAATAAGGATGCTCCAGAGAGTGAGATATTCCTGAAAAGATGAGATCTTTGATGCAGACATATCTATGCCGACTACTGCCAGAGTTTTACCATCTTTATCTCTGACAGGAGCATAACCTGTAAGCCATGTTCCCCACTGGTCATTATAATAATTTTTTGTCGTCACAGCTTTGAGAAAAGCTACTTTATCTCTCAGTTCGGGAATTTTACTTACATCGTAATTTACTTCCTTTTTATCCTGTTCGGTCATTACGTCTCTATCGAAATACTCTGCATCGGCAACAAAATTACATATATTCGGATCTTTCGTCTCAATCAGTGTATAGGCATATCTTATATCAGGGTTATTCTCCAGGACTTTATGGAGTAAATTATTATACTTTTTAAAAGGCTCAGAGAATACAGGGTTACTGGGATCAATTTTCTTGAATTCTTCCGGTTCTATCATCAATGCGGTAGTTGAAGCTATGGCAAGAACTGCTTTCCTTAAAGCTTCAAGCTGTGCCTCTACTGCTATACGGTATATAAAATATATCGTAGAGCCTGACACTGCTATTGTAGTTAAAAGAAATATAATAAATAATTTTATTCTGAAACTTTTAAACATTTTTATATGACGCGTAATTTTATAATAATTTTTGTATCCTCCCGTCACGCGTCACGCGTCACGCGTCACGGTACTTATATTGCAGTCCATTCTACAAATCTGATATATTTTTTGATTTCATCCAGACATTCAAAAAAAGCATCTACCACTTTCGGATCAAACTGGGTGCCTCTTTTACTTTTTATTATATCCAGTGTTTCTTCGAGAGACATAGCTTTTTTATATGGTCTGGCAGACGTGAGAGCATCAAATACATCTGCCAGAGCAACAATACGACCGTATATATGTATATCTTCACCTTTAAGTTTATTGGGATAACCTGTGCCGTCAAAATTTTCATGATGGGTAAGACTTATCAATGCGGCAGCTTTAAGAAAAGGAGAACGGGACTCTTTCAATATTTTATATCCGAAAGTAGGATGTTCCTTGATTACTTCGTATTCTTCGGGAGTAAGTTTATCTTTTTTTAGTAAAATACTGTCAGGAATACCTATTTTCCCGACATCATGAAGGGGTGAGCCGAATTTTATATTTTCAATATCCTCTTTCGGTAGAGAGAGTTTTTCCGCAATTATGCGGGAATATTCACATACTCTTCTCAGATGCTGTGCCGTTACCTGATCTTTATATTCCGCAGCAACTGCAAGGCTGTGGATTGTATCAAGATATGAGTCTTTAAGCTCATTGTGGGCATCTGTAAGCTCAAAAAACATACCATCCAGTTTTTCCACCATATTATTGAAACAATCTGCCAGGATTTTTATCTCGTCTCCTGTTTTTATATCTATTTTAGACTTGAAATTCCCGTCTGCAATTACCTTCGTATGTTCTGCGATTTTAAGTATTGGCAGACTTATGGTTGAAGAGATACATATACTTAAAATAAGAGAAATAACGAGAGCTATAACAAACACTACAGCAGTCCAGATTTTTACCTCTCTTTGAAAGGAAGCTATCTTCTTTGCAGACATATCTACTCCTACTACTCCGACAGTTTTCCCCTCTCTGTCTTTAAGAGGAGCGTAACCTGTAAGCCATATCCCCCATTTGTCAGTATAAAGATTTTTTGTCGCCACAGGTTGAGAAAATGCAGTTTTATCTTTCAATTCAGGAATTTCAGATACATTATAATCTATATCATTTTTTTCCTCATAACTCATCTTCTCTCTTCCTGCATAATTGGGATCTGCTACAAATCTGCATAAAGACGGATCGGATGTTTCATTCAATGTATAAATATATTTTATGTCAGGATTACTATTCAGGACTGATTTCATAACAGTGTTAACCTTATCGAAAGGTTTTGTAAATACAGGGTTGTTTATATCTATCGTTTTATACTCTTCCGGGTTTATCATTAAAGCAGTAGTTGAAGCTATAGCAACTACTGCTTTCCTTAAACCTGTAAGCTGTGCTTCTACTGCTATACGGTACACAAGATATATGGCAGTACCTGATATAAATACTGTTGTAATTAAAAATACAATAAATAACTTTATTCTGAAACTTTTAAACATATTTTTACGAAGGATGACTCCAGTTATATATTATAGTTAGTTTCGTAATTAATGAGTAAATAATAAAAAGTGAATAATGTCCTGTTTTTTATTTTTCACTAAATTCGGAAATTTATATAAGAATTATAGCACTGTAAAACCTGAAGTGCAATCATTAATTACTTATCGTAAAAAACACTATCCTGAATATTACACCTCTGAAAGTATTCTGAAATATTCTTCCGCAGCTGCCAGATTTACAGGTAACTGTAAAACACCATTGATGATACCGGCATGTAAATTTTTTTCCTCTATCTCTTTTTTTACTCTTTCAATTTCATCATTATTATGTTCATCATTTATTCTTATATCAATTTTGCCGAGTGTATCTGCAAGAAAAAATAAGCCTATTTCCCATTTAAAATCAGGATTTTTTGATATAAATTCCAGAACAGTATTTTTGAAAACTTCACTGTGAATAAATTCTCTATTGAAACCGGTTTTGCTATCCTTTCCCGTATATCTGAGTAGCCCCAGTTCGAAATGCAGTTCTGCACACTTGGCAATATATTCTATCTGATCTTCTGTCAGCAAAAAGTCTTTCTTCAGTACAGGTTTAACAGATCTGATAATTTCACCTGAAGCTTTTTCATGAGGTTTAAAGGAATAGGTAGCAAGACCATTTTTTTTCTTCATAGTTCTTACTTTAAATTTACCTGTATCATGAAGAATTATGGTCATAATAAATAAGTCTCTTTTTTTTATGCCGTCTATTTCTTCATTGAGATGCATGTCTGCCATGTCTCTGATTCCCCATTTGTTCAGGTAAACAGGTAATTCTTCTCTGAAAGCTTTTTCCACCATTTTAGTATGAGTTATAATGCCGAACTGGTGCCATTTTGGTTTTTGATGGTTTACATCATCGGGGTTATTCAAAAAATCCCGGTTTTCTTTTACGGACAGATCCAGGTTCTGTCTGATAATATCTTTTGCCATATCTTCGAGATGTAAATAGAGTTTTTCAATTATTGTGTCTGCTTTTCCCATTTATAATATTAACCTCTTAAATATAATAAATTCCTCTTC
>CALARM010000845.1 GCA_937888925.1 uncultured Synergistia bacterium
AACTTATAAGTAGATACTCCTATTTATAGGTTTTTATAGATTTAATTCGACGGTTTTAATTAAAAAAGGTAAAGATTTTTTACGCACTATACTTGCAGAACTCGGAGAAGAAGTAACCGGTGGAAAGGAAAAAGAGAATAAATATGGATTACGATGGTCAGGATAAACGGGAGAGCGTCTGCTGCTATGTCTTTCCCAAATAGTCTGAACCGGGATTTTTTGATCCCATATAAGGAGGATTTGCCGCCACCACATCATACCGGCTCGAAAGAAGATCAAAAAGTTTAAGTCCATTCCCGGCAGATCTATTGAAAAAAGCCTGCCCCACATCAGTTCCTTCCGATTCCTCTGCAAAATGTTCCCTTAATCTCTTAACAATACTCCTTAAGCAAGTAAGTCTTTAAATGGTATGGATTTAATCCAGGAAAATTTTAGAAGATCTTTATCGTCTGTAACAAGGCATAAACTCTGAGTAAAAGCGGTGGCACATATTATTGAAACAGGTAATTTAAGTTTGTGCTGTTTTCTTATTTTTATAGTTTCTTCTTTTATCGAAGTATTAATATTTATTATCTGAGTTTTACTGAGAAGTTTTTTTATCTTCTGCTCATCTTTATAAGAAAGATTATGATAAGATAAAAGTTCCATTTCTGTTATGATGGATAGGAAAAAAAGCGGGTTTTCATCTACAAATTTTCTTTTAGCCCTGTCAATTTTAAGAAGATTTATATTACATTTGTATCCAGCAGATATTTACCATTCATCTCTTATTCTCCTCTGGTAGAGAAGAGCATCTTCTTTAAAATCTATAGGTTCCACTTCTGTCAGATCTTCTGCTCTGAGACCTTTAATTTCTGGAGGTTTTTCTTCAGAAATCTCTCTGACATTAATATAGTCTTCTAAAACTTTAACTATCATATCTTTCATACTCATTTTTTCTTTCACCGAAACTAATTTTATTTTTTGATGTAATTGTTCTGGCATTTTAATATTAAAAGTTTTTGTATTCATAGTCCATCCTTCTTTCCAGTATTTATATTATTATTATAATCTTTCTAACTTTCATAATCAATATCTATTGCAATGGGAAAGATAAACGGGAGAGCGTGTGCTGTTATGTCTTTCCATCAGGATGCGCAGGATGAACAGGATGTTTTGTTGCCACGTCTTTTCTTATTAATCTTTTGAATTCAAGATGTCTTCCGCCAAAATTGATTAAAAGGCCGATAGGAAGATTATAAGCCTGTAGATAATTCAACCCCTGGGCAAGATGAACATCTTCCAGTTTGATGATGGCTTTTAGTTCGACAAGAACCTTATTTTCAACAAGAAAATCCACTCGTCTTGACCCTACTTCAACGCCTTTATAATAAAGAGGAATTTCTTTTTCTCTTTCAAAACTTAATCCCTGGTCTAACATTTCTATGGCCAGACATCTCTGATATATTACTTCCTGAAATCCATTCCCCATAATATTATGTACGTTCATGGCACATCCAATAATCTTATGAGTTATTTTATCATTGATTTCCTTTTTCATCTCTACGTCTTTCTTCATAAAATAAGTATTTATAAAACGAAATGGTTAATCTCATCCTGTTTATCCTGTGTATCCTGCGCATCCCGGTTCAGACATCCAATAATTTTATGAGTTATTTCATCATTAATTTCCTTTTTAATCTCTATGTCTTTCTTAATAAAACAAGTATTTATAATAACGAAAGGGTTAACTTCATCCTGTTAATCCTTTCATCCTGCTCATCCCGGTTCAGACATCCTTAATAAAATAAGTACAAAAAAAACAGAAAGGATTAACAATCCTGTTAATCCTTTCATCCTGCCCATCCCGGTTCAGACAATTATAATTCCGTCCAGCTTACCACGCGAAATACCGTTCCCGCTTTTATTACACGGAGTAATTTCAGATATCGGGAAGAACAGGTAATGTCAAGATTGCTGTTGGCTCCTATATGTATATTTATGTTGCCTGTATTCGGGTCGTCAGGATTATCCACTGAAGGCACAGGGTTGTTGGGATCTATTGCCACAAGTGCACCGGTGAATTTAAAGCCGGGAGAACTTATGACCGGCGGTATTGTGTATACGGCTGTATTTGGATCTCCGCCGCTCAGATTTACTGTCCTGTTATACATCCCAATCCTTACTAATGCTGTTATGGGTAGCCAGTAGGAGCCAGATGGATTGCCGGCACTAAATGTCAATGGACTCGATGAAGTGACAGGTATTGTATCTACGGGAATCCAGTTTGTATCAGGCGGGGTAATCTTATAAAGAGTTACTGTAGCAGTATCGCTACCCTCTGCTGAAAGAATTGTGTTGCTTGTCCATTTACTTGTTGTTGTGTTTGTTAATTTACAGGATGTACCGTTAACTTCAATACCAACTTTATAATAGCTAGTTACAATTACCCCGCTTGATGAATCATCGTATTGTATTCCTGGTAATGTGTCGGCGAGTCCAGTGAGGGTATTATTACTACTCACTATTACCGAATCGGCATTAATCGTTCCTCCGCCACTGGACTCAAATCCTTCCTCATATTTCCATGTCCATGAAGAAGGCCACTGTGCTGCCGGAGAAAGATTGGTAAGATTTGTCGCATTGGTTGGACTGTTTGCATCGAATCGTGTAATATTTGCATCTCCTGAGGAATAAACAAGACCTTTCATGTTTACGTTCAGAGCCTCTCCTGCAATAGCGGGAATACTTAAATTGACATCATTGTTTGCCAGAACTGCCACTCCCGGATCGTCTGAGGCTGTTAAATTATTCTCTCCTATATAATTTGCTTTTCCGTCTACATAAAAAGATCCGTTACCCTTTACTACCCCTCCTGCTACAGTTAAATCTCCGCCGTCTACATATAAAGACGGAACATTTCCGGTGGTCGTATCTTTTTCCATATATATACCTGCATTTTTAACTATGGATTTCTGAGCGTCAGTATCGGTTACGCCTTCTGCAATTTTATCATAAGCAAATTCAAATTTTGTATCTCCGGTAAAGACAATATCTTTTTTTATAGTTAACTGCCCGTTGCTGACACTATATGCATTTGGATCAACTCCCGGCAGAGTGGCAGTTGAGTTTGCATCTGATGGATTTACCAGACTGTCCTTCCCGACTACATATGTAGTATTTCCGAGATCGCT
>CALARM010000846.1 GCA_937888925.1 uncultured Synergistia bacterium
GAGGGCAAAATCAAGTTTGTGGATTGTTATTTCTTCCATTGTTCATACTCCTTATCTTCTAATTATAACTCTGGTTTTACTCCTTTTGTTTCCGCGGGGAGGCGTTCCTTTCTATAAAGCGCTCAATGTGCGCCGCTAACAGACCAGCGGCCTCTTTCTTGTCAGGCGTTGTATCTGAAATGCTTACCAGCAAATAAAAGGGCGCGTAAAACTCAAGGGCAAGCTGCTTCGGGTTGCTTTTGTTCCAGATGCCCTGTTCCATCATTTCACGGAATAAATCTTCCATATAGCTGACCGGCCCGCTTACAAGGCATTTTTGATACAGTTCCATTATTTCCGGATTTCTGTATTGCTCCAAAGTCAACATTTTTCGGAAATTACTGAAAAATTCGTCTTCCGTACAGAGATGAAACTGCGCCTCGATGAAAACCTTGATTTTATCCACTTCAGTATTGCGGTAGGCCGATGGTGATTTATCAAATGTTTCCTCCGGTACTTCATACTTTTTCGCTCTTTCAACATCTATCTGATATATACGCTCCACAATACTGTCGAATATATCCCGCTTATTCTTATAGTGCTTGTATAAAGCCCCTTTTGTCATGCCAAGCTCTCCGGCAATATCGCTGACAGAAACAGCCTCATATCCATCCATGGCAAATAAACGAAGAGCAGTATGCAAAATGTTTTCTTTTGTGGCAGCCATCTAAAATCCTCCCCATACAGGTAAACGATCGTTTACTATTATAGTGAACGATCGTTTACCTGTCAATAGGTTTCACAAAAACGGAGTTTCATTAAGGAAAAGATAAATAAGTGTATTGCTCTGTGTAGAATTATGAGTTAAAATTATTTTAAATAAATTGAATCGAGAAAGGAATGGTATTAATGATAAAAATTATTTTAATCATCATGATTATTCTTTTTTTAACATCCGATGTTTTTGCATCCCAGGAAGGTGTATTGACTTTATCTGAATTTACGATACAGTCGAAAGGAATCGGCGAATCCGGCCTCGTAACAATCTCAGGCAAACAGAATGATAAAAACGAATTTACAGAACTTACAATAAAGGCTTTCGGAAAAGTCTATAAACTTTCAGAGGAAGATCTGAAGAAAATACCAGAAAAATATTATAACGGAATTCAGTTATCCTATGAAGCAGGCTATAAAGAACTCGGAGGAAAAACTTTATATATAGTTCTCATGTCCGGTTTTTTGTCAGGCATCAGAGAAAAAACATTAATAACCATTACCGAAAGCGGATCTATTAAGGTGGAAACCATGAAAATTTAACATCCGGAGAGTTCTGTCATAATTTTGCTCCCAGTGAACGCCAGTCTACAGGAGATAAGACAGATGACATCAGGGGAACAGTATATATCCATTCTGGAAGAAAAGTTAAAAAAATCCCGTGAAAGACTGGAAAAAGCCGTTAAGAATCTCGCCCAAAAACACATTGGAGGAGAAATAGAGGAATATCAGGCAGCACAGGAAGAAAACCTTTCACTGAAGAGAGAATTATCTCTTGCTAAAAACGAGGAAACGCCAATCTTATATGACTGGCCCGTGAAATGGGACACAGGTGCTCCTATACCTCATGTAATCTCTTCCGGTCATAAGGCTTTTTTAATCTATTATACAGGGGAAATCGATCCTGAATGGGACAGCACATATGTAAAGATAATAGACCCTGCAAAAGAAGAGCTTTTACCGCTCGCAGTTGTAGAGTTCATACATTGCTATGCATATAAATTCGGCGGTGCAAATGATGAAGTAATCCACGGTCATCCTTTATGGGGCAAAGGACTTAAACCTTACGGCGCCCATATAATCCGTAATTCCGAATGGATTAAAAAAGAAGAGAAAATAAACAGTGTCCATCGTTATTACAGAGCTGAAAGATGGGAAAAAATAAATCACTATCTTTTGCTCTTTCATGACGAAATGTTTGAATGTCTTGCAGAAGGATTCAAAATAGAAACCGTCAGGGATACCTTTAAACATGTTTTAGAGAAATCTCTTCATGAAATAATGAAATGGTAAAAAAATCCAATCTATCCGGCATGTTTTGAATTTCCACTGCATCTTTTCCGAATTCCTTCATTTCTAAAAATATTTCTTCACATAACATTCACAATACCTTCATATCCTGTTCACAGGTTCATATTATAATAAGTTTCAGTAAAAGGAAAATAAACAAAGAAAGGAGGCGATAGAAATGATTAGAAAGGTTTTTCAGGGTAAGGCTTACAAAGGGTTCTTCTGCGTATGTATAACAAAAGACCCGAATATATATATGACATTGATGGCTATGAACAGTCCGTTTTCAGGTTAATAATGTTTCTCTATACAGAATGACAGGAGGTGACAAGAGGGAATATTTTATGAAAAAAACACATCTCAACTCAGACAGGCAGCTTCCGCTGCCTGTCAATGATTCTTATAAATTATATCACAGACTCCCCATATTAATAATCTTCGGCTCTCCCCCGTCTGAAGGCCAGAAAATATGAATCGGTGCGGGACGTCCGGCAACACCTTCTTTTTTATTTATAAAGTATTTATCCGTTCTTCATTTCTAGTGATGAAAAATTCTCTGAACAACCTGACAACTTCATCTTTCTTACCGGGAATGAAAGATAAAGTTCCTG
>CALARM010000847.1 GCA_937888925.1 uncultured Synergistia bacterium
TCACAGACATGTCTTTTAAAGCCTGAGACTGTTCTTCAGTTAATTGAATCTGTGTCCTGACCATGAAAATCTACCTCCATGATTACATTCTTAATGTAATGATAACATATTTTTTTATTGAATGCAACATTGATTGTGAAAAGACAGGATTTTCATTCTCATATGTTGAATTTTTGAAAAAAGCAGAATCAAAGCAATTCGTGACGCGTAACGCGTGACGGGAGGAACAAATTCTCATGCTTTGCATGGTTGTTGTTATGAAACTAACTATAATTTAATGAGGTGAATATAATGAACATCGGTCTTATCGGTCTTGCAGTGATGGGCCAGAATCTGGTATTAAATATGGAAAGCCGCGGTTATTCCGTGGCAGTCTATAACAGAACATCTTCAAAAACAGAGGAATTCATGAAAAACAGAGCCGGCGGGAAAAGGATAAAACCTGCTTTTTCAGTAGAAGAACTTGTGAATATGCTGGATAAACCCAGAAAAGTCATGATAATGGTTAAAGCGGGAAAACCTGTAGATGACAATATAGAAGAACTTCTTAAATATCTTGAAAAAGGAGATATTATTATTGACGGAGGAAACTCCCACTTTACCGATACGGACAGAAGAATTAAAGAGATAGAGAAAAGAGGTATCCTTTATCTTGGAACAGGCGTAAGCGGAGGAGAAGAAGGAGCGTTAAAAGGGCCATGTATTATGCCGGGAGGGAATGAACAGGCATGGGAAGAGGTAAAAAATATATTTTTAGATATTTCTGCTAAAGTCGACGGTATTCCCTGCTGTGCCTTTACAGGTTCAGACTCTTCAGGACATTTTGTGAAAATGGTTCATAATGGCATTGAATACGGTGATATGCAGCTCATTGCAGAAGCCTATGATTTCTTAAGACATGGTCTTTCCCTTAACCTTGAAGAAATAAGGGAGATTTTTCTTAAATGGAAAGAAAGTGAACTGAATTCCTATCTTATAGATATTACTGCCGATATACTCGGAGTTATGGATGAAGAAACGGGGAAACCGGTAGTGGATATTATTCTGGATAAAGCAGGCCAGAAAGGTACAGGGAAATGGACATCCCAGGCAGCTCTTGATCTCGGGGTTCCTGTATCTGTGATTGATACGGCAGTTATGGGGAGAAACATCTCTTCTTTCAAATCTGAGAGAATTAAAGCTTCACAGTTCCTGAAAGGGCCGTCAGAACCATTCAGAGGTGACAGACATAAAATGATTGAAGCAGTTTATGACAGCCTCCTCTGTTCTAAAATAACATCATATGCCCAGGGTATGTCCATGTTATCTGCAGCATCAAAAGAATACAATTATAATCTGAAATTACATGAAATAGCCCAGATATGGAAAGGAGGATGTATAATCAGATCTACCCTTCTGGAACCTATAAAACAGGCTTTTCTTAAAAATCCTTCCCTTGAAAATCTATATATGAATGAATATTTCAACAGAATACTCAATGAGAAACAGCATAACTGGCGGTGGAGAGTGGCAGAGACTGTAATGTGCGGCATTCCGTGCCCCGGCACTGCATCTTCTCTTGAATATTATGATTCCTACAGATCGGAACGACTGCCTGCCAATCTCCTGCAGGCCCAGAGGGATTACTTCGGTGCCCATACCTTTGAGAGGATTGACAGAGAAGGGAAATTTCATCATCAATGGATTTAATAAGACAGGAAAGGAGATGAATATTATGGATAAATGTAACTGTAAAGAGAATAACATGGAAACAGGAAAAATTCTTCACCATTTTTCAGGAGGCAATATGCCTGTTTCAATAGTGATCTTCGGTGCAAGCGGTGATCTTACAAAAAGGAAGCTCATGCCGGCACTGTTTAATTTATTCAGAGACAGAATGCTTCCGGAACATATAAATATTACAGGTTTTGCGAGGAGTGTAAAATCAGATGAAGAATTTCGCCGGGAAATAGAAGAAATGGCAAAGACTATTCTCGCAGAGGAATTTGATGAAGAACTCTGGAAAAAATACAGAGAAAAGATCCATTATCATCCGGGAAATTTCGATACACCTTCTGATTATTCGTCACTCAAAGAATTTCTGGAAGAAAAAGGAATGAACTGGAATAAAATATATTATCTTGCCTGTGATCCGAAATTTTTCTACCCTGTAGTGGAAAATCTGTCTTTCTGCGGATTAATCAGTGACGGTTACAGCAATATCTGGACCAGAGTGGTCATAGAAAAACCCTTCGGCCACAATATCAAATCGGCAACGGAGCTGAACAGGAAACTGGCCAGATATATTTCGGAAGATCAGATTTACAGAATCGATCACTATCTCGGAAAAGAAACTGTACAGAATATACTGTCTTTTCGTTTCGGCAATTCTATTTTCGAGCCGATTTTTAACAGTAAATATATAGACCATGTACAGATTACCGTGGCAGAAACCCTTGGGATGGAAGGAAGAAGAGGTGGTTATTATGACAAACATGGCGCCATAAGAGATATAATACAGAATCACGGCATGCAGCTTCTGGCCCTGGTAGCTCTTGAACCTCCCCATTCCTTCGAAGCTAAAGCCCTGAGAGACGAAAAGGTAAAACTGTTTAAAAGCATCAGACCTTTTACCGAATGCTGTGTAAAAAATATGGTTATCAGGGGACAGTATG
>CALARM010000848.1 GCA_937888925.1 uncultured Synergistia bacterium
CTGAACCTCATATAATCAATTCTCCCGAGAAAAATACTCTCCTTGAAACTGCAAGGAATAAAACAGAAATTTTCAAATTGATACCTCTCTTCAGTGTTCTGAACGAAAAAGAACTGGAAAAGATAAGTCAGAAAATCAGGTTAAAAAAATATACAGCAGGAGAAATGATATTTAAAGAAGGAGACCATGCAGAGGAACTGTTTATAATAAAATCGGGGGAAATAACAGTATATAAAAAGACAGAGAATAAAAAAACAGAAAATTTTGCAGTCCTTACAAAAGGAGAGCTTTTCGGCGACATGGGAATTATTCTTGACTCTCCGAGAACTCTCTCTGTAATAGTATCTTCTGACATGGCTGAATTATATATACTTTCTAAAAGTGATTTCCTGTCTATGTTAAAAACCTATCCTGAAATGTCCTTTAATCTGGTTAAAATTATATGTCAGAGATTGAAAGATGCAAATGATAAACTTTTTCAACCATCCGTCACTAACCGTTAATGCGGTATAACGTGGATTTGCAACTTTTCACAGCCCACTCCTGCACATGCAAAAGCCCGGGTTATAATATCTTATAGTGGTACTACAGTTGTATCGAAGTGTCACTACTTCCTGTTTTACCAGAACCTCTGAAGCGGCCTTCTTTCCTATGGCTTTCCTGTTATTTGGATAAGTCTGACACATTCACCCTGTTTTCTTATATCTTTTTTTGATATAATAATAACGAGAGGTGACGCCCTTATGAATAAGAAACTTGAAAAACTGCCCTATGGTATATCTGATTTTGAAATTATAAGAAAAGAAAATTATTATTATGTAGATAAGACAGAATTTATAGAGAGAGTAGAAAATAATTCTCGTTATCTATTTTTCATAAGACCGAGACGGTTCGGTAAATCTCTCCTGCTATCTGTTCTTGAATGTTATTATGATATAGAAAAAAAAGATGAATTTGAAGCTCTCTTTTCCGGCACCTGTGTCTATGATAATCCCACAGAGGAGAAGAATAAATATTTAATATTAAAATTTAATTTTTCCGAAGTAAGCGGAAATATCAATAAAATAGAGGAATCGTTTAACAGGACTGTGAGACTCTCGTGCCTGAGGTTTATTAAAAAATATAAAAATTACCTTGAAGATAATGATGGAAAAATGTATAGAACCATAGAAAACACAGAGTATGCTTCAGAAATTTTAAAATATGTCATCAGTTTTATGGAAGACAGAGGAAAGATTTATCTTCTCATAGATGAATATGATAATTTTACCAACACAATAATCTCCTCACAGGGTAAAGACAGATATACAGCAATAACACACGGAGAAGGCTTCTACAGAAATTTCTTCAATGTAATCAAAGCAGGAACTACCGGCACAAATGCTCCTGTGTCGAAATTATTCATAACAGGAGTGTCACCTGTTACAATGGATGATGTAACAAGCGGGTTTAATATAGGAGATAATATAACTACAGATCCTTCCTTTAATGCAATGGTCGGTTTTACTGAAAAAGAAGTTTCTGACCTTCTGGATTATTATAAATCTTCCGGTTTAATCGGAGAAGAAAAAGATAAATTAATAGAGATAATGAAACCCTGGTATGATAATTATCTTTTTTCTGAATATGAAGAAACCAGAATGTATAATTCAGATATGGCTCTTTATTTTATTAAAGAATATATAAAGATTAATAACATTCCTAAAATTATGTTAGATCACAATATAAGAACAGACTATAAAAAGCTCAGGCATCTTATCATAACAGATATGGAGGGCCAGTTCAGGGTAAACGGGAATTTCGAGAAATTGAAGAAAATACTTGAAGAAGGTCAGATTATTTCAGATATAGCAAGAACTTTCTCTGTTGATAAAATAATAAATCCTGAGAATTTTATCTCTTTATTATATTATTTCGGATTATTGACAATAAAGGGAGTATATCAGGGAATGCCTCTCCTCATAGTTCCCAATGAAGTTATAAGGCAGTTATATTATGAATATATAAGAGATGCCTATTATGATACAAAGCTATTTAATATAGATCTGTATAAACTGGGGCAACTCTTCAGAGATATGGCCTATAACGGCAAATGGGAAGAACTCTTTATATATCTTTCTGATGAGATGAACAAACAGACCTCCTTAAGGGATTATATTCAGGGAGAAAAGTCTATTCAGACCTTTCTTCGTGCCTATCTGAATATATCCAATTATTATATAACCAGAAGTGAAAGTGAATTAAATAAAGGTTACTGTGATATATTAATGCTTCCAAATCTGCTGAATTTCCCCGATATGGGTTATTCCTATCTGCTGGAGATAAAATATATAGGAGTAAATGAATACACCGAAAACAGGTTGAGCTCTAAAATCCTTGAAGCAGAAGAAGAATTAAAGAGATATGAGAAAGACACTGATTTAAAGAAGCTCACAGGAGAGACACAATTGATTAAGATAATTCTTGTTTTCTGCGGTGTTGAATTGAAGGGAAGAAAAGAAATTCAATTCTGAAAAAATATTACTGTAATTTATATGGGAATTGTGAAGGGTGAAGGGAGGATAAGTTCTCATTCTTCGTTGTGCTCACCCCGTCATGGCCGTTTAATAATTCATTTCCCCCTGTTACGGTTGCTTTACAATCCGAAAACCCAGGTAATCATAACTGAACATAGGGGCTCCGCTGTTACGGATAGCAGATCTGCAGCAATATGCTTCATAACACCAGCAGCCGCCTCTATAAACACGGAATGTCCCGAAATTTGCTCCTGACGGATTAACGGAAGGATCTGTCAGATAATCACCGAACCAGTCGCTGCACCATTCCCATACATTTCCCATCATATCATAGAGGCCGAATTTATTGGGCTTTCTCTGGCCGACAGGATGGACTTTTCCTTCTGAATTATCAAAATACCAGCAGAACTCATCATCCATCTCTGTGCCCCAGTAATACTCGGTAGTAGTTCCGGCACGGCAGGCATATTCCCATTCTGCTTCTGTGGGAAGTCTGTAAGTTTTTCCTGTCTTCCCGCTCAGCCACTGACAGTAGGCACATGCATCATCCCATGTTACATTTACTACAGGCAGATTATCACCGGGATTATCATGTTCAGGATCAAACAGAGAATATTCTTTATTTGTCACTTCATATGTTCCCATATAAAAATCAGTTACAGTTACCTGATGAACAGGCCTGGCAATATCAGCCTGACCCATTTGAAAGGTTCCGCCCTTGATAAAAACCATATCAGGCTCTATACAGGGCTTTAACGCGTCAGAAGCAAGAAGTGACACACTTAAAGATAATATAAATATTAAAATGGAAAGTTTCTGTATAAGCTTCATATTCTTTTTTTATCGTGACGTGTCACGATTCTCATATAAACTGCCATGACCGGATGGTCACAATGAAGTATGAGCATCTGTTCCTCTCTTCACACTTCACTCTTCACTCTTCACGATTCTCATATAAATCCCTGTCTAAATCCCATTAATCCCCGTGAGGTAATCACATGCAATCTGGCATAAGAGAGCAGAGCCTGTAACAAGACTCTCTTCATTCAGGTCAAACTTCGGATGATGAAGAGGGGAATTAAAACCTTCTCCTCCGCCTCCGACACGAATAAAAGCGCCGGGAACCTTCTGGAGGAAACAGGAAAAATCCTCTCCCCCCATAGAAGGATGTGACTTTATGAGAACATTTTCTCTGCCCAGTAATTTCACAGCACTCTCTTCAACAAATTTTGTAATGGCAGGTTCATTGACTCCTCCCGGATATCCTTCCATAAAATTCAGTTCATAGTCCCCTCCGTAGCTGGCCACAATGGAAGAAATAACTTTATCCATAACAGGAGGAATTTCTTTATGAATTTCATTTGAAAGGGTTCTCAATGTACCTTCCATTTCAACATGATCTGCTATGATATTATATCTGTCTCCCCCTTTTATTGTGCC
>CALARM010000849.1 GCA_937888925.1 uncultured Synergistia bacterium
GTCCATAGAGATGGGAACTGGAAGGGTTGCCGAAATATTCTTCCACATATGGTTTAATGGCAGAAACAACCTCACTGTCATGAGGTGTTGTAGCATTATAATCTAAATATATGAGAGTTTCCATTTGTAATATCTCCAGTCTGTCGAATCATAACTCGTGACGCGTAACGCGTGACGGGTGGTTAGTGATCCGTGATACGTGATAATCGTGACGCGTGACGCGTAATGCATGATGCGTAATGCGTAATGCGTATTTAATCCCGTGGCGTTTAATTAAGCACTCCTACTTACTTTTCACTTCTCACTCTTCACTTCTCACTCTTCACTTTTCACTCTTCACTTTTCACTACTCACTTCTCACTCTTCACTTTTCACTTTTCACTTTTCACTTCTTAATCACATCTTTCACTATATCTCCCGGATTTAAAATCTCAATAAGCTGCCAGTGGTTTTCCGTCTGTCTCATTTTCAATTTTACAGTAACATTTTTTTCACCGTCATCTATATTGAGTGCCACAACAGCAATCTTTCCTTCCTTTTCCAGGCATGTTATAGATGAATTCATAAGGAGCTTCTTCTTTAGATCTCCACTTCTTTCATTTTCTCTGTCAGACGATTCTACAAATTGCTGTAAACTTTCTTTAAATTTTTCTTTAATTTTCGGCTTTAAAGCCTCTCCAAGGCCTTTATTCAGAATTTTTCCAAAAATCCCACCAGAACCGGATTCTTCAAGCTTCTCCGTAAAAAATTCAGATATGTCATCTATAAGACTTTCACTGAGAGAGTCAATATCGACATATGTCTGAAATTTCTCCCAGTCATGACTTTTTATACTCCTTAAAATCATTATGACAGAATACTGCGGCGTAGAGGTATAATGCCAGAAATAAATAAGACCTCCTACTGCTGCCAGAGCAACAACCAGACCAATTATTAAAAGAATCTTTTTCAAAATAATCCCTCCTGGAAGATCAATTTTTTATAATTATATCATGTTCACAGTTTTTAGAGTAGTTACAAATCCATGTTATAATTATAGATTTTTATGAAAGTAATTATTATAGTTAGTTTTCATAAAAATTCATAATTAATAAGTGAGTAGTAAAAAGGGAAAAAAGATGATGAAAAGAATTATTATTAAATTGATTTAAATAACAGGGGTGACTTCCGTCAAATAAGATGAAAAACATAAAAAACAGAACAGGCCTGCAGAGCTGTAAACACAACAATCTTTTACTTGAAGAAGAAATAAATTTTTCAATAAAACATGGTTTTAACGTATTTGAAATACTTTTCGATGGTTTCTGGTCATGGGATATTAAAAGAGATTTAAGAGAACATATAAAAGAAACATCTCAAAAACATAATCTTTTTTTACAGGTTCATGCCCCTATAGAAAGGATAGAACCATGGGAAGACATTTTAAGAGAAACTCTTGTTTTTACCATAGAAACAGGAAGTAATCTTCTTACAATTCACCCTCGGAAGAAAGATATGAATTTATATAAAGACATATTCTCTCTGGCAAAAGAAAAAGGCATATTTATAGGCCTGGAAAATTACAAAGAAAGTGAAACATTTCACTCTCCATCCGATATAATCAATATATTAAGCCATTTTTCCGATTATTCAAATACGGGACTGACCTTTGATGCAGGCCATGCAAATATATACGGTAATCCTGTAAATTATCTGAAATCTCTGCCTGATTGTATAAAAATATTAAATGTTCATCTTCATGATAACCTCGGAGAAAAAGATAATCATATGACAATGGGAGAAGGAAATATAAATTTCCATGGTGTGCTCCAGTGTCTGGAAGAAAAAAATTATACCGGAAATTTCATAATAGAACACTGGCATAATAATCTCATATCTGCAGAATATCTATATTCACTGTGACTTTCTCCATATTCATTATCACTTAATTGCTATTACAATTTTTTACAAATTTCTACAAAATTTCACATAAAAGAAATAATTATGTAATAGTTTCATATTAAAATTAAGAAAGAAATAAAAACAGATGATTTTTCGGAGGTGTTTTAATGAAATCTATAAAAAAACCGTATAAAAAAAATATATTCGTATCCAAAAAAGATAAACCAATAAGAGAAACAGATTCTTTTGAAAATTTTTCTTGGAAAGGCAATATATTATTAATGGATGATGATGAAATGATAAGAGTAATTGCGAGTGAATGTCTTGCAGAACTCGGATATGATGTTTCATTATCAACGAACGGAGCGGAAGCAATAGCTTTATATAAGAAAGCAATAGAAATAAATAAACCTTTCGATTTAATCATACTCGACCTCTGTATTCCCAACGGCATAGGAGGAGAAGAAACCCTGAATAGAATAAGAGAAATAAATCCGTCTGTAAAAGCTATTCTTTCGAGCGGTTCTTACTATGATCCTGTAATGGTGGATTATAAGAAATATGGCTTTACGGCTGTTGTCCCCAAACCTTATACGGTACATCAATTAAGCAAAAATATATATAAAGTGTTAAGGGGATTAATTTAAATAAAAACGTAATTTTAATTCAGAGCATCTGTGGCTTTTTTCTTTAAAAGCACAATGTCATCAACACATGCCATGCCTTCATGACACTTTAATGCTCTGTCACAGTTATTAATACAACCCTGATAATCTCCTTTGGCATAAAGGAATTTGGCCATGCCATACCATGTTCTGTTATTTTCAGGTGCAAGTTCTACGGCTCTGTCATAACATGACATTGCACTTTCATTATCACCTTTACCGGAATATTCATCACCTTTATCGAGCCAGAATTTATAAGAACTGGAAGAAGATCCCTCAGGGCTTCCTGATAAACTGTCCTGTGCTTTCTGTTTTAAATTTAAAATACCATCTATATTGTTCATGCCTTCATGACAATCAAGAGCCCTGTTACAGCAGTCAAGACAAGCCTGATAATCTCCCATCTTATACAGGGTACCGGCTTTGTTATACCATGTTCTGTTATTGCCGGGAGCAAGTTCTATGGCTTTATCATAACATCTTACCGCTTCGCCGTAATCTCCCCTGGCTGAATAATCCTTCCCTTTATCGAGCCAGTCCTCATAAGAGTCAGATGAAGAAGAATCTGCAGATGGCATATTGCTATCTATAGAGGTTACATACCATTTATATGAACCTGCCACATCTGCCGAGAGGACGAGAGGATTTTCACCATCATCAAGTACAGTAAGCTTATCTCCTCTGTCATTATAAGCCAGTAAAGCTTTAAGAGATTTCTTTTGCCTGTTATATGTGAGGGAATAATTACTTTTCTCCCTGAGATATAATTTTTGATTACTGTCTCCCCTGCCTGAAACATCTATATTAAAGACGGTCTTTCCCGAATCTTTAAGTTCTCTGTAAACCTTTCTTGACATCCAGGGAGACGTGTCTTTCGTATATTTATATTCGCCGTTATGCCACCACGAATTATAATTTCTGGAACCGGCCATATCTGTCATAACCCGGTCCCCTGTCTGGACCTTTCCCGAAGGATAATTTTCCCACCATGTGTATTGAAGTGAAGAGGAATTAACGTCATTTACCTTTACGATACATTCATAACTGGAAGATATTTCATTCCCCGGCTCATGACAGGATAGTTTTATAGTTAAAGATTTTTTTAAAGGTATTTTCATTTCAGACTCTTTTACAGGAGAAGGTTTTTTGACTTCCGGAGGGTCATCAAGAGATGCATGGTGGTCTTTTCCTGAAGGCACCTGAGTCGGTTCGGGAGTTGGTGATGAGTCTTTACTGCTGAATATAGAACCGCGAAAAAAAGCAAAGAGTAAAAATAATACAATTACAGAGATAGAGGCAAACATAAGTATTTTCTTATTCCCGTCAGCCGGTACATCCGGTGTATAAGGAGGAGGAGCGCTATAAGTCTGTTCCTGTTGTATATGATATGGCGGAGGAGGTTGCTGTTGTATATTAACACACTGAGTCGGGGTATAAGAAGAAGGAGTATTATCAGGAGGTTGTTGTGAATGAGGAATATTCACACCCTGAGAGGGACTATAAGAAGGCCCCCCTCCGTATCCCGGCGGAATTTGCGGAGATGCCACAACGGTTTTTGAGATTTCTTCATCGTCAATTCTGGTACCGCAACCTTTACAGAATTTAGCACTATCCTTATTTTCATATCCGCAATTATCACAGAATAAAGACATTTATATAAACCTCCCTCTTTGGGGCAATGGCATTAATATAAGAAAATGACGTTTTATTTTCCCTCCTTGAGGGAGGGACTAAGGGAGGGTGTCTTTCAAAGGCATATTATAAATATATAAGATAATAAGTATAGCCATAAAAACACCCTCTCCTTAATCCTCTTCCTCAAGGGAGAGGAAACAAGAAATAAATTCCTTACATAGGAATATAATGAATCCTTAACTTAATGACAGTGCCCTATTTGGGGTGTCAGGTGATGGGTTCCGGGTTTTAATCTTCTTAACCCAACACCCATCACCTGACACCCAATTTTAATTGATGCCGAATTTACTGATCTCAGTACTTATTTCTTTTCCCTGAGTGCTCTCCATACGTCTTCAGATCTTATGGGCATATGG
>CALARM010000850.1 GCA_937888925.1 uncultured Synergistia bacterium
CCTTCAGGGTTTTATCGTGAATATTATGGTCTATTGGCTGTTTCTTATTATTTTTGTTATCCATATATTAATTATACCATATTTTGCAAGGTGTATGAAGGTGTTCACAGGGTGTTCTGTTGAAATGTTCGTAACACTTCATCTCCTCAAACGAAAAGACAGATTATGAGGAAGCCCTTAAGAGAGAAAAGAAAAATGCCCCGAATAAACCCCTTTCTGAAGTATTTGCAGATATTATGGATGAAGAAGACCTTACCATGCCATGCCTTATGTGTAACTGGTAGTTCCCGGACAGATAGCTATAGATTATTCCACTCTTTTGATGTAATCACTCTTTCCAGAATCTTTTCAACTTCCCTGAGTAACATACGAAGCTGAGGAACGGAATAGTCGTTATTTGACGGAATTGCCATACGATGCTGTTTATATATCATGAATTGATGGCGACTTCCCGAATATGGCCCATCAAAACCAAGATTTCGTAATTTTCTGATAAAATCCCGTCTCTTACATGGCATCCACTGGCTCATAAAATGGCTCCCGATTTAAATCGATTTCTGCAATAACCGGCAGAGTATGGCCTAATTTAAGTCCAACTAATATCCAGTCCTCAAGGGTAGAGTGTAATTCTTCTTCACATTCCCGTAATGTGGAGCCAAAAGCTATTACACCTTTACATTCAGGTATATACCCTGTAAAAGTATTATCTTCCAGCTTGTCATAAACAGCCCGGGCCATAAGGTGATTTACATACTCGGTGAGAATAAATTTAATTGCCATAATACACCTGCCTTAATTTTTTATAAAACCGGTAATTTCAGGTTTTATAGTCTGAACCATGCACCACCAGCTAACTGTTTTCTATTTATTATATTATCACAGCTATTTTTTATTTGCAATTAAGACCATGGAATTTCATTTTATAAATCTTATAATAGCAGATTATGAGGAAGGGAATAGGGAGAAGAAAAATACCCCGAATAAACCACTGCCCGGTGAAGCTATTATGTGCCCATACTTCAGTGTAAATTTTTTATAAAACATGATATAATCAATATATTATAATTATTGAAAGCTATATGATTATGAATAAAACAGAATTAAAGCAGATTTTAACAGATCTTTTTAAAGAACAAAAACTGGCGGTTCTCTCCACACATAATAAGGAAGGACCTTACAGCAGCCTTGTTGCCTTTGCTTTTACAGAGGATTTAAAATACATATTATTTGCCACCACAAGGGCTACAAGAAAATATGCAAATATGACAGATAATTCTTCTGTATCACTCCTTGTAGATAACAGAAGCAATGATGACGAAGATTTTTACAGGGCAGTGGCAGTTACTGCCACAGGAAAAGCAGTGGAAGTAGAAGATTTTGAAAAGGAAGGTCTTTTGAACATTTATCTGGATAAACTGCCTTATTTGAAACATTTTGTAACATCTCCAACATGTGCTTTACTTAAAGTTACAGTAAAAACTTATTATATAGTAAACAGATTTCAGAATGTTATGGAATTTCATGTAAATTATGAAGATAGTAATTCCTCTGAAGAAAATATGTGAAAAATCTAAAAAATATACAGGCAGTAAGGCCTATTCTCTTTCTGTTCTGTCGGAACATGGAATAAATATACCTGACGGAATATGTATTACTTCTCATGCCTATAATAGCTTTATTTCCTCTACAAAACTTAAAAATCTGATATTCATGGAACTTAACAGGAAAGATTTTTCCTCTATGAGATGGGAAGAAATATGGGACATTTCTCTTAGAATCAGGAATTTTTTTCTGAATACACCTCTTCCTGAAAAAATTTACAGAAATCTGAAAAAGATTATAGATATAAACTTTAAAGATAAATATGTAGCCGTCAGATCATCTGCACCTGGAGAAGATTCCCGTGAAACATCCTTTGCAGGACTTCATGAATCCTATCTTAATATTACAGGAACAGAAGAAATAATAAAACATATAAAACTCGTCTGGGCTTCTCTCTGGTCTGA
Organism: uncultured Synergistia bacterium; assembly: GCA_937888925.1. The sequence continues at coordinate 2,007 of CALARM010000850.1, forward strand.
CGGAGCCCTTTTATACAGGAAAGAACTTGGCCTGGATATAAGGAAAAGCTCTATGGCAGTAATAGTTCAGGAAATTATAGAAGGTGAGAAATCAGGTGTCATATTCAGTGTAAATCCATCAAACCCTTCTGAAGCCGTTATAGAATCCGTTTATGGTTTGAATCAGGGGCTTGTAGACGGAACAGTAGAACCTCACAGATGGTTTCTTGACAGAAAAAAAGGCCTTATTTTCTCATATAAAAGCACTTCTTCGAGTAAATATATTATATCTTCAGAAAAAGGAGTAATGCTTTCAGAACTTCCGGCAGAAAAAATAAATGTTCCTCCCCTTCAGAATGAAGAAGTTATTGAAGTTTTTCATCTTTCCATGGCATGTGAAAAAATATTTTCTTCTCCTCAGGATGTAGAATGGACTTTCAGAGGAAAGAACCTGTATGCTCTCCAATCAAGACCTGTAACAGCAGTTGCAGTTCATACAGATGATAAACGTCCGTGGTATATGAGTCTTAAGAGAAGTTTTGAGCATCTGAAGATTTTAAGAAAAAGAGTGGAAGAAGAACTTCTTCCTGAAATGGACAGGGTGGCAGAAGAATTGTCTCTGACGGATATTCAGAATATGTCAGACAGAGAATTAGAAGAAGAAATAGAAAAAAGAAAAAATATATATAAAAAATGGAAAGATGTCTACTGGAATGAATTCATTCCTCTTGCCCATGGCATGAGGCTATTCGGGCAATTTTACAATGATACTGTTAAGCCCGGGGACCCTTACGAATTTATGGATCTTCTCTCAGGGGAAGCACTCATTGCTCTTGAAAGAAATAAATACCTTCAGGAGATTTCCTGTCTTATTACAGAAGATGTTTATAAAGAATATCTTTCCTCCGGTATACTTCCTGAGAATATAACTGAAGTTCTGAATAATTATATGAATAGATTCGGTCAACTTTCAGGGAATGAACTGAATCTCTCTCAAGAAAAGGAAGGACTTTTAAAATTATTATTTCAATTATATAAAAATCCTGTAAAGAAAAATAAGAGAAAAAAAGATGAAAATTTCTTTCTTTCCTTTTTTGAAGGTGAAAAAAAGCATTATGCCATGGAACTTCTTGAACTGGGAAGAGCAAGTTACAGATTGAGAGATAATGACAATATATATCTTGGAAGAATAAAGGTGCAGTTACAGAAAGCAGTGAGTGAATATAAATTCAGGGGGTTTTTATATGAAGAAGATTCCAGTAAGGTCAATCATTCTGACTTTGAAAGAGAAAAATCTTTAAAAGCAAGACAAATTCAGGGGCAACCTGCAGGCCAGGGGATTGCAACAGGCACTGCAAGGGTAATAGTCAAACAGTCTCAGCTATTTGAATTCAAAGAGGGAGAAATACTCGTATGTGATGCAGTTCAGCCTGATATGACGTTTATAGTGCCTCTTGCCTCCGCCATAATTGAAAGAAGAGGTGGCATGCTCATACATGGTGCAATAATAGCCAGGGAATATGGACTTCCATGTATAACAGGCGTGCCTGATGCTACGTCCCTTATTCATACAGGAGATGAAATTACTGCAGACGGTTATCTCGGAATAGTTGTAATTCGTCATGCTGTAAGGTAGAACAGAT
>CALARM010000851.1 GCA_937888925.1 uncultured Synergistia bacterium
CCTCCTGAGGAGGTTCTTCCGGCGGTTCTTCTATAACGAGTTCGTCTTCCTCCTGAGGAGGTTCTTCCGGCGGTTCTTCTATAACGAGTTCGTCTTCCTCCTGGGGAGGTTCTTCTATAACAGGTTGTTCTTCTTTTAATTCAGATACTTTTTTTGTTTCTATTTCCAGTTGATCCTGAAGTGCCTGGCGGATTTCCAGATCCTCCAGAACCTGAGCTATGTGTAATAATTTCTCCAGTAGCTCCTGATTGCCATCATACTGGGCAATCTGTATTTCTTCTTCCAGGATAGTAAAGAAATATAGATTAATTTTTTTCTTGAATGCTCTGGCAATACCTACAAGTTCCAGTCCTGACGATAAAATTAATTTTTCCAGTATTTTAAGTTGTTGCTCTTCATCAACAGGTTCGACCCTGGAAGATTCTTCAACATGAGAAGGGATTTTTTCTTCCTGAATGACTGTGTCTGCCGAAGGTATAATTTCCTGCACCGGCTGGTATGTTTCCTCAATTATTTCTGTAACAGGTTTTACATTGAGATTATCCAGTATTTGAGATACATAACTTAAACTGTCTACTCTTTCCTGATTGTTATTTCCAAGGGCCATCCTTTTTTCTTCATCGAGCATATTGAAAAATTGGCCGGTAAATTTTTCTTTATTCTTTTTTACAAGCATAATAAGTTCCAGGTCTGATGATGAAGTCAGTTGTTCTAAAAGTTCCATATCTTCCTGAGGGTAAATAAGAAGTGTTTCTTCGATAAATTCCCCTGTTTCATCTTTAACCTCCAGGTCATCCCGGTATATTTCCTGTGTTTCGTCATATATTTCTTCTGTCTGTTTTACCATGAGATTATCAAGGATTTGAGATATATAGCTTAAACTATCCACTCTTTCCTGATTACCCCCTGCCATAGCTTTTTTTATTTCTCTATCAACCATACTGAAAAATTCATTATTTAGCTTTTCTTTATTATTTTTTACAAGCATAATAAGTTCCATGTTTGAAGATGAAGCCAGTTGTTCTAAAAATTCATCCTTCTGTTCTTCTTCCTCTTCAAAGTAGTCTTCAATAATTTCTGGCTCCTGTGGAACTTCTTCCTGTAGTATTTCTTCTTCCAGAATTTCTTCCTGTAGAATGTTTTTCTGTACAACTTTCTCCTGTGGCCTTATATACAGATTATCCAGTATCTGGGAAATATAGGCAAGATTGTTTGATCTTTTTTGATTTCCATGTTTTACTGCTGTAGTTTTTTCTCTGTCAAGGAATATAAAGAAATCACTGTCAAATTTATTTTTATATTGTTTTACCAGTGAGATTCGTTCCATATCTGAAACGGAGAGTAATTTATTCAGTAGAGTCTCTCTGCTGTCCTGAATATCTTCTTCTATATCTTCTTCCAGTTCTTCACTTTTAACATCTTTAAAGAATTGTTTTATATCTTTTGCTTTTTCTTTTTCTTCCTGGACTTCTTTAAGACGGCTTAAAGCTTTCAGTGCCGCATCGCGAACATATTTCTTACTGTCCCTCATGCTGGCCTGAATAAGGCTCTGTACACAGGTCATATCACCTGTCTCTCCCAGAGCTACAGCTGCTTCTTTCCTGTCATTGGGGTATTCTCCGTTAAGAAGAATATCTATTAATTCATGAACCGGTATTTCTTTTTTCTTTTCTTCTTTATTATTTTCTGCTTTTAATATGAGACTTCTATCCACTAAAGATACTAAAATTTCTTTGCAATTTTTACAGTATAGATCGCCCGGTTTGTTTATTATATATTTATTTATTATAAAGCAGAAAGGGCATTCAAGCTCGAAATCTTCTATGAAATCCTGTTTAAAACTGTCCCCTTTTTTATCAATAAATATTTCTAATTCCATAAATACTTATGCTATATCTTTCTGTAAAGATAAAGGCATATGCTCCCTTCTCAAAGATAGATACAAATAAATATTGATGTGAAAATTATATCATCTAACACCGGTAATAGCAAATAAAATTATAATAATAAAAAAAAACAGGCCCTGAGGCCTGTTTTTTTTATTAAGGGATTAATACATTCCGCCCATTCCGCCCGGCATACCACCAGGAGGCATACCACCAGGCATTCCACCTTTTTCCTTTTCAGGAACATCGGTGATAAGGGTTTCTGTGGTAAGTAACATAGAAGCTATACTTGATGCATTCTGGAGAGCTGAACGTGTAACCTTTGCGGGGTCGATTATACCTCTTTCGAACATACTGGTATAATCACCTTTCTGTGCATCATATCCATGTCCTACTTTACCGTTTTCACTATGAATGGCTTTTACTTTCTGAACTATTACAGAACCTTCTTCTCCGGCATTTATTGCAATCTGTCTTGTAGGTTCTTCAAGGGCTTTCTTTACGATATGAATACCTACTTCAAATTCATGGGATTCTTCTTTATTTAAATCTGTCGGTTTTTCAATCTTTTCAAGAGCAGGAAGACAGTTGATGAGAACTGTTCCGCCGCCTGCTACAACGCCTTCTTCTACTGCTGCTCTGGTAGCGGAGAGGGCATCTTCCATTCTGTGTTTTTTCTCTTTCAGTTCTGTTTCTGTAGCTGCGCCAACTTTTATGACTGCTACTCCACCTGCTAATTTTGCAAGTCTTTCCTGGAGTTTTTCTCTATCGAAATCAGAATCTGATTCTTTTATTGCTCTTTTTATCTGGTCTATTCTGGCTTTAATCTGTTCCGGCTCGCCTTTGCCTTCGATTATTGTGGTATTTTCTTTGGAAACCTTAACTCTTGTGGCCTGGCCGAGCATTTCCAGTTTTGTATTTTCCAGTTTCAGACCGAGTTCTTCAGATACTACCTGACCCTTTGTGAGTATGGCTATATCTTTCAGCATTTCTTTTCTTCTGTCACCAAATCCGGGGGCTTTTACTGCCACACAGGTCAGGGTGCCTCTGAGTTTGTTGACTATCATTGTTGCAAGGGCTTCGCCTTCAACGTCTTCACTTATTATAAGAAGTGGTTTGTTGTGTTGAACGATAAGTTCAAGTATAGGAAGAAGATCGTTTATAGCGGATATCTTCTTTTCACAGATCAGAATGTATGGCTCTTCAAGAATGGCTTCCATATTCTCAGGATCTGTTACCATATATGGGGAAATATAACCTTTATCGAACTGCATACCTTCGACCTGTTCAAGGCTTGTTTTCATTGTTTTGGATTCTTCTACTGTAATGACTCCGTCTTTACCTACAGCTTCCATTGCATCTGCTATGATATTTCCGATAGAACTATCGTTATTGGCAGCAATTGATGCAACCTGGGCTATTTTTTCTCTTGTTTCTACATTTACGGAGAGTTTCTTTATTTCTTCTACTACTACTTCTACAGCTTTATCTATACCTTTCTTTAAACCCATCGGGTTTGCTCCTGCTGCTACGTTTTTCATACCTTCTCTTATCATAGCCTGGGCAAGAACTGTTGCTGTAGTTGTGCCGTCACCGGCGACATCGTTGGTCTGGGAAGCTACTTCTTTTACAAGCTGTGCACCCATATTTTCAAAGGGATCTTCCAATTCTATTTCTTTTGCCACTGTAACACCATCTTTTGTTATTACGGGGGAACCGAATTTCTTGTCTACTACCACATTGCGTCCGCGGGGACCAAGGGTAATTTTAACAGCGTCTGCCAGAGCATTTGCTCCGCGTTCTAAAGCTCTTCTTGCTTTTTCGTCATATACTATTTGTTTTGCAGCCATAATATTAATCCTCCTTCAAAATAATAAATTTATTTAACTATAGCCAGTACGTCTTTTTCACTGAGTATAAGATATTCTTTACCATCTATCTTTACTTCTGTTCCGGAATATTTTCCGTATATAATAGAATCTCCGATTTTTACCTGCATCGGGAGTTTTTTACCTTCTTCAGTGAGTTTTCCTTCGCCTACGGCAAGGACTTTACCTTCCTGTGGTTTCTCCTTAGCAGTATCAGGCAGATATAATCCGCTTGCTGTTTTTTCTTCGTGAGTTTTTGGTTCTACTATTAATCGATCTCCTAATGGTACTAAATTCATAATTCAAACCTCCTTTAATTTTTGGCAGTCTAATTGTTTGATTGCTAAGTAA
>CALARM010000852.1 GCA_937888925.1 uncultured Synergistia bacterium
GAAGGTTTGATTTCTTCAAGCTTATTTATTGCCTTCTTTATATCAAGAGAAAAAGGAACAGGTACAGGATTATATCCTTCTTCCAGAAGAGCTCTGGATATACATTCCACTTCTACAAGAACATCCTGTTCGTCTTCCCCTGCATCAGGATGAACTTCACCATGTAATACTGCTACATTCATTATGTTCCTCGATTCTTTACCTTTCAAATAATATATTACCTGTTTTCTTACTACAGTTTGTATCGTGACGCATAAGGTATATTTAGTCTCTCCCCGTCACCCTTCACTACCTGATAATTCTTTTAACTGCTGAATTTACAATTCTTTCAATCAGTTCCTGGTAACTTATACCGGCTTTCGTACAGATAATAGGCAGATCGGAATGTTCCGGATGAATACCGGGAAGAGGATTTACTTCCATAAAATTCGGTATGCCTGCCGCATCAGATCTCAAATCAACCCGTCCGCCATCTCTGCAGCCAAGACCACACCACGATGCAAGAGCCCATTTTTCCGCTTCTTTTGCCATACTATCATTTACGATACGATATTCTACAAGTTCTTCACACTTTTCCTTGTTCACATAGGAATAAACATCTTTTTCAGCTTCATCCCTTAAAATGACTTCTATTACGCCTGTAGAAACAGCATTTTTCCCTGTTCCTGTAATACCTACGGTAAATTCCCTTCCGGGAAGAAAAGTCTCTACTATTACAGGCTGTTTATATCTCCCCACCATGTCCATACATACACTTATTAATTCATCTTTATTCTTAATTTTCGATGAAGGAGTTATACCCTTTCCTGTTCCCTCTGCTACAGGTTTGGCAAAAAGAGGATAGGGCATATCTATTTTTTTTATATCTTCTTCATATTCTACAACAGCAAAATCTGCCGTAGGAATCTTCAAATCACGAATGATATGTTTAGTTACCCCTTTATGAAGCGTTAAAGACATTACAAGAGGATCTGAAAAGGTATAGGCTATCTCATAGGCATCCAGAAGAGCAGGCACCTGTGCTTCCCGTCCGAATCCTCTCAGACCTTCCGCAATATTGAAAACCAGCTCCCATCTGTCTCCTTTTGCAAGACGACTTACAAGATTCCTTACATGGCCAATACGATCAGTTCCGTGTCCCATATTCTGTATTGCTTTTTCTATAGCATCAATAGTATCGGGACGATCAAATTCTGCCGTTTCTTCTTCACCGTAACCTTCTTTAAGGTAAGAAGAGCGAAGATCATAAGTAAGACCAATGTTCATAGTAAATTTTCTCCTTCTTCGGTTATCACTAAAAAATGAGACGTAAAACATGATAGAACATTTCATGTTTTACGTCTCACCACTTACGAACATAAAGCCAGATCTCCGTCAGGAGAAGGATAACGATAAAGGCCTCCCTCATAATTTCTGAGTAAAAGGTACCCTTCTGAATTTCCTTCTACATAATTCGGAGCTACCGGTATTTTGCCTCCGCCGCCCGGTGCATCAATTACATATGTAGGCACTGCATATCCTGTCGTATGGCCTCTCAGGCCTCTTATAATTTCAAGACCTTTTGCCACTGGAGTACGAAAATGAGATGACCCGGGTATGGGATCACATTGATAGATATAATATGGTTTCACACGGATTTTTAATAATCCATGCATTAATTTTTTCATAGTTTCAACATTATCATTAATCCCTTTAAGTAATACTGTCTGACTTCCCAGAGGAATACCTGCATCTGCCAGACGGCAACAGGCCTGACCTGTCTCCGGTGTCAGTTCTTCAGGATGGGTAAAGTGTATGCTCATCCACAGCGGGTGGTAATGCTTCAACATCCTTGTCAGTGCCGGAGTAATTCTCTGAGGTAATACTGCAGGCACTTTTGTTCCTATACGAATAAATTCTACATGATCTATACGGCGAAGCCTTGACAGAAGCCATTCCAGTTTCTCATCTGAAAGAGTTAAAGGATCTCCGCCTGATATGAGCACATCTCTCACAGAAGGAGTATGTGCTATATACTCTATGGCTCTCTCCCATCGTTCCGTATTACATCCTCCGCCATGATCTCCTACCATACGGGAACGGGTACAGTAACGACAGTAAGTTGAGCAGAAATCCGTCACAAGGAACAATACTCTATCAGGATAACGATGAACCAGTCCCGGAACAGGACTCTGATGATCTTCGCCGAGAGGGTCTCCTGTTTCACCCATACAGTTGAAATATTCACTGCATATAGGTACAACAGAGCGCCTTAAAGGTTGTAAAGGGTTAACGGGATCAATGAGGCTGAGATAATATGGAGTAATACTCACAGGTAGTGTCCCTCTGTGATGTGTAATAGCACTGTATTCATCCTCGGAAAGAGAAATAATTCCTGCCAGAGTGTCGATATCTCTTATCCTGCTTCTTAACTGCCAGTGCCAGTCATTCCATTCTGCATTGCTGGCACCGGGAAAGAATCTTTTACGAAAAGCCTGGGTTTTCTGATTGCTTTTAAATCTCGGGAAGTGATGAACACTTTGCGATGCGAGAGGGGATTTTTTTACTATTTTAGAGAGAGTATTACGTAATATAAGAGGAACTGAATTATCAACATGATCAGCAACGCTGACCATACTACTACCCGGAGGTTCAACATCCTCCATGAAGTGTGAGTCTTTGTCCATTTTTTTCCTCCTTAATAGAATTTTAGAATTAAAATTCCGAACTTTATTCAGCCTTACAGGGTTTTAGCATTCATTAAAAATGAAATTAATTCAAGTTTTATTGACTTTTATTATTCTTCTCATTATATCTGATTACATTTTATTTTTTTATAAAATTTCGATATTAAAAAGTCATTGATTTTACTTGCTTTATCTGAGTTCTGACCTGCTAAAACCTCTCTGATTTGAGAGTATTATAACACACTTTAATGGTTTTTCAAGA
>CALARM010000853.1 GCA_937888925.1 uncultured Synergistia bacterium
TTCCATAGTTTTATCGGCAAAAATTATATTTTTATAATAGTGTGATAAATTATTTCGGATACAATTTGTTACCACCTTTTTACTTCCATGTTTTACCGGCAAAAATTATATTGGTACCAGAGTAAATAATAAATTATTTTCAGGAGGTAAACGTCATGATAACATCTTTATCTAACACCAGCTTTACAGGTAATGCAATTACATCTTCAATTAAAAGGGAGGTGGAACAGACACCGATTATATCTGACAGCTTTGTATTTTCTTCTGATATAAAACCGGAAATATTTAAAAATATCTTTAAAGAACATACACAGGAAGAGGAAATAAATAGTTCTTACGAAGCCGATAAACTTTCCCTGAGCATTGGTGATACAGATCTTCTTATAAAAGAAAAACAAAAAGAATTAAAATATCTAAAAGAGCATCTATCATCACTTGAAACAAATCATAAATTACTCCATCTTTGGAAAACGATGGAAACATCTGGAAAAGAACTTTATTCAAATCATCAGGAAATTCTAAAACTCAGAAAAAAGATTCAAAAAATTGAAAGAGAAATCAGATTTCTTAAATTAGAAAAATACGTAGAAAACGTGGACTATCCCCCCGAAGCTGTAGCAGAATATTACCTGAATGTAAACATGGATATTCCTTCTGGTGAATTAAAAAAGATAGGGGAACACTATACTTCGCTTAAAAGTTCATTCAGTCCGATGATGAGCGGAGGTAACAGTGTGAAAACACTGGAAAATGGGGAGATATGGAAAGAAATGAATGATCTCCTTACTATAAAAGAAAAAAATCCCGTAGAAATAGATGCATCCTTTCACTTACTCAATCATCCTGATATATATAAAAAAATTGGAGACGCAGCAAAATCAGGACATAAAATAAGAATTCTCATAGATCCCGGAACAGGTTTCAAAGATGATGGATATTATGCGGATGGGAGTGAATTATATCAATGTTTTAAAACACTTGAACAATTAACAAAAGAAACAAAAGGTGCTGATACAGGTATAGCTCTTATGAAAAAAGAGAATATAAAGGATTCAATGAAGAGGAATTTTTTAAGGGCCGGAGACAGAATAATAACAGGAGCTATGGACGGAGACAGAGCTTCAGGAGAAGATGTTGATTATGCCATGTTAATAGAAGGACCGGCAGCAAAATCTCTGTCGGAGAGGTTCATTAAAGATGTAAATCTTTCTTCAGGAAAAACGATGGAAGAAATAATGGGGAAAGATACTTCTGACCTTTTAAACAAAGGTTTTGTAATTGATAAAAAAACAGGTAATGAAGAAAGACGTAAGATTATACTGACTGCAGAAGACTTCAGACATTTTCTTGCTTCCCTTTTACCTGCAGAAAGTCAGAAATACATAGAATCTGCAAAAAATACAGCAGACTCTTCATGGAGAATCCTTGAGGAATATAAAAAGCATGGTATGTCTGTAAGGGATTTTGGTACTTTTCACAGTCATGGAAATATCTGCCTGACAGATGAAAAACGTCTTGCCTGTCTTATGAGTAATAGAAAAGAGATGAAAGCAGAACTTTCCGATGAAGGAAGAATAAAATTTTCTGAAAAATTCAAGGAATATTTTACAGAACTTAATTCAGAGGGAAATATGTCCCGTCTGAAAGATATAGCTCTACCTTCTGATAAGGTTTCAGGGGATCAAATGCTTGCAGTGGCAAACAGTCCTGAAGAACTTCAGGCACTTATAATCTACGCAATAAATACTGCAAAAGATTTTCTCTATATTCCTTCTTTCTGCCTTACGGAAGATATGGCAAAACTCCTGATAGAAAAGAAAAAATCTATGGAAAAAAAGTGCAAAAAACTTGATATAAAGGTTATTCTGGAACCATCGCTTATTAATATGGAAGCATGCCTTCTGCTTGAAGAAGCAGGCATACCTGTCAGATGGGCAATACTTGACGGAACAGATTCTAGAAATAATAGAAAAATCAATTCAGGTATGATAGTAAGTGACAAAATATTCCTTACAGGGTCTGATTTAAGCAATGAAGGATTGAGAGAAAATATAGATACATCTGTTATGGCTTTTGTCTATCCTGATATAGAAGAAACTGTGAAAAAAAGAGAGGAATACAGAAAAAGTTTCCTCAAACTCTGGGAAAAAGAAAGTCTTGATTTCTTTAATACATTTCATTTACCCGACACGCCGCAATTCAGTGATAAACTTGCAAAGGAAGAATATAGAAAAGGACTGATTGAAGAGGTTATAAAAATGATAGAAAAACATGAAAAAAATTATGGTTCTATTGTAAGTAATATTTTAGAAACAAGAGATGATGTAAGAGAAGAAAAAGAGAAACTGATAAAGGAAGGGTTTCATGAAGGGAATGCTTCACTTATGGCTCTCAGAAAATTTTATAACGACCGGGAACTGGAAGCTTTTAAACTGAATGCAGAGAAACCACGTCTCTTCATGGGGAAAATAGAAACTGAGTAGGGGCAACCCCCTGTGGTTGAGCAACAAAGGGCAGGCAGAGGCGCCTGCCCATGTATAAGAAAATTATTCCTGAATCAATCCTGACCGGGTAAGTCTGAAATTTCCTTCTTTTACCTCGGAAGAATTTGTTCCTATAAAAACTTTAAAATCTCCTGCTTCTACTCCATAACTCATATCTTTTCTGTAAAAGGCAAGATCCTTTGCTGTAATTTCAAAAGTAACTGTCCCGGATTTACCCGGTGCCAGAGTAATTTTCTTGAATC
>CALARM010000854.1 GCA_937888925.1 uncultured Synergistia bacterium
ATATTTTCAGATTTATGGCTTGCCCAGGGGACAATTTTTTCATTTGTTAAAAATGTTATACCACTTAATGCAATTCCTACTATAAGAAAAGGAAGCATAATTCTCGGAAAACTTATTCCAATACTCCTCAGGGCTGTTATCTCATTGGAAGCAACCATACCACTTATACTTAAAACTGTTCCGAATAAAATTGCTACAGGTAATGTTAATACCATAATTGCAGGCATTCTGAGAAGCATCATTCTGGCTACTACGCCAAAAGGAATGTTTTTATTTACAATAACATCTGTTAAAAGAAATAATATATGACTGACCATAAAGATTAAAAATCCAAGTATGGCAATCAAAAAAGGTCCTGCCAGTTCTCTGAGTAGATATTTATCTAATATTTTCATAATTTTTTAACTTAAAAAGCTCACCTCATTTTACTTAATGAATAATAATTTTGCAACTACAAAATTAAATATTTTAAAGGCAAATTTTATGCCAAGTTTTAAAGGATTTTATAACAGACAGGGTGAATTTGTTATTTTCTGGCTACTCTATATTATTTATATGAGAGGGGCGAAGTGTGAAGGGAGGATAACTTCTCATTCTTCGTTGTGACCATCAGGTACTGGTTGTTAGTGAGAAATATTTATGAAAAAAATAGGAATAATAGGTGGAACTTTTAATCCTGTTCATAACGGACATTTATTTATTGCAGAAGAGATACGAGTAAATATGGATTTTACAAAGGTTATATTTATACCTAATAAAATTCCGCCACATCGTACAGATACTGGTTTACTGAGTGAAGAACACAGGTGGAATATGTTAAATCTGGCAATAAGTAATAATAATTTTTTTGAAAGCTCAAGAGTTGAATTTAATAGACCAGGTTTATCTTATACAGTTGATACTGTAAAATATTTTTATAATCTTTATGAGGGAGAATCTCTTTTTTTTATCACAGGAATAGATGCTCTTATAAATTATTCGTGGTATAATTTTCCGGAATTGATGGACATGTTAGAAGGCTTTATAGCTATATCCAGACCCGGATATTCCAGAGAAGTTCTTCTGAATAAAATAGAAACAAATTATCCTCTGTTTTCAAGTAAAATAATGCTAATTAGCAGCCTTTTACTTGAGATTTCATCGAGCGATATAAGAAAAAGATTGAAAGAAGGCAGAAATATAAAATATCTTCTTCCTGATGCAGTAGAAAAATATATTTTAGGTAATAAACTTTATATTTAATTTTAGTGAAAAGTGAATAGTGAAAAGAATAGGATATTATTCACTTTTCACTACTCACTCCTTTACACATGAATTTACCTGTCATAAAAAAACAGAATCATCTCTTGACAAGAGATAATATAGTATTTATAATTATTAACCATGTTGAATTATGCCTGGAAGTAGTTGTTGTATTATATGGATTTAAAGATAGATGTTGCAGAAGTAAAAAAAAGCAAGATAGTTAAGTTATCCGGTTCATATAAAGGAAACCTTGATTTTTCGGATGATAATCTGAAAGATTGTATGGTTGAAGTGCAGTATAAAATGGCCGATATAGGTAAAGGTGTCTATGTTACAGGGAATTTGCATGTAAATGTAAAGATGGTATGCAGCAGGTGTCTTACTTCATGTGAATATAAAGATCAAATTACGCTGGAAGAAGTCTGTGAATATCCCGTTAAAGAAACAGATGTATTTGATAATTATTTTGTAGAAGAAGATATACTGGATCTAAAAGAATTATTAAGACAAAAAATAACTCTCTTATTACCATTAAAACCCCTGTGTAAAACTAATTGTAAAGGACTTTGTTTTACCTGTGGTACAGATTTAAATGAAGGTTCCTGTAATTGTAAAAAAGATGACTCAGATCCCATATGGGCTAAACTCACAGAAAAATTTAACTTCTAAGTTAAAGAAAGGAAGAGTGTTGAATTATGGCTAATCCTAAATATAAGACTTCAAGATCTAAAACGCGACGCAGACGCTCTCATTTGAAGTTAACCCCGCCACAGCTTGTAGCCTGCAGTAATAAAGACTGCAAAGAATTAAAGTTAAGTCATTGTGTATGTCCTGCCTGTGGTACTTATAATGGACGAGATTACAGTTCTTTCCTGCATATTGCAAGTTAAATATTCATAGAAAGGAGAAAGACTCTCCTGAGTAAATGAGTAAGGCAGAGTTATAATTTTATGAAAAAAATCAGGGCAGTTGGAATAAAAGGTATAGGACATTATGTCCCGGATAAAATCCTGACAAATTTTGATTTAGAAAAAATGGTTGATACTTCAGATGAATGGATAACCCTTAGAACCGGTATTAAAGAGAGAAGGATATCAGAAAATAATGATGCTACATCAGATATGGCATATAAAGCAGCTGTTATAGCATTAGAGGATGCAGGTGTTGCAGCAGAAAAAATAGATTATATTATACTGGCAACAGCTTCACCTGATATGTTTTTTCCGTCAACTGCCTGTATAGTGCAGGATAAACTGGGTGCCAGGCGTGCCGGGGCATTTGACCTGTCTGCAGGCTGTTCTGGTTTTATTTATTCTCTAGTAGTTGCATCTCAGATGATAGCTACAGGCATATATGAAAATATTCTGGTTATAGGTGCAGAAACTTTATCTAAATTTACGGACTGGACTGATAGAAATACGTGTGTTGTTTTTGGTGATGGTGCAGGAGCGGTTTTACTCGGTACTGTGGAAGATGGAAAAGGATTAATAGCAAGTGCTATGGGGTCTGACGGTTCAGGCGGAGATATGCTTAAACTGCCGGCAGGAGG
>CALARM010000855.1 GCA_937888925.1 uncultured Synergistia bacterium
TTATAGCCAGCTTGAACAGTTCTTCTGCTTTATAATGCAATTCTTTATTATCATAGTAAACCATACCGAAATTGAAATAAATTTCTCCTCTGTTGCCTTCCCTTTCAATAGCACTTTCAAAAGCTGCTATGGCCTGTTTGATCTTTCCCATTTTCTTATAGCAAAGGCCGAGTTTATAGTACGTTTCATGAGTATCTCCGCCGGAGCTTAAAGATTTCAGATAATGTTTTACGGCACCATCAATATCAGCCTTATCAAAAAGTATTGAACCAAGATTTAAATGAGCCCTGAAGTGTGAAGGCATTAACTTTACTACTTTTCTATATTCGCTTTCCGCAAGGACATGAAGCCCTTTTTTTTCATAGGCGGCGCCGAGATAAAAATGGCCTTCAGTGTGTGATGATTTTATACGTAAAGCCTGCTGATACTGCCTTATAGCATCATCAACAGCATCTGTTTCAAGATAATGATTTCCCAGCTTGATATATTTATCAGGGTCGTCCGAGTCAAGAGCTATCTCTGCCTCAATCTTTCTTTTTTTATCTTTATTGTTTTCCTTTTCTTCATAGGTTAAAACCCCTGTCAGTTCTTCCTTCCCGTCTTTCATGAAAGATACTTCCCTGGGAGAAAAATCGAGGGTGCCATTTATTATTTCTTCAGGTGAAGCATTTATCAATTTTTTTATTTCCTCTGCCTCAACTTTACTTAATTTCTGTTCCCTGGAAAAATGGGCCAGATTACTTTTTGCCTGAGTGAATTCAGGATCTATCATGATTGATTTTTTAAAACTATCTCTTGCTGCATCGTAATTGCCCTGTTTGTAATAAATTACACCCAGATTGGAATGAGCTTCTACCAGATCCGGTTTTATGGAAATTGCTTTAGTAAAACAGTCTATGGCTTTTTCATTTTTATTTATTTCTCCGTAAAGAACTCCCAGGTTTGAAAAGGCTACAGCACTGGAAGAGTCGAAGATTAATGCCTTTTCCAGTTTTCTTATACCATCTTCAGGCATGCCTGCTCTTCCGCAGGCATAGGCAAAGTTTACATAGGCCTCCATAGAGTCAGGTTTTATCTTTATTGCTTTCCTGCATTCATCTATCATTTTATCATATCTGCCTTTAGTTCCGTATATATGGGAAAGATTGACATGGGCTTCTGCGAGACGGGGATCAATCTGGAGGGCTCTTCTGAACTGTTCTATAGCTTCGTCCATCTGGCCTGTTCTGCTGTAAACCACCCCTAAATTGCAGTAAGCTACAGACAGGGTTTTATCCAGCTTTATGGCATGTTTTAAATGTTCTATTGCCTTATCGTAATCTTCAAGCATAAGGCAGACATAGCCAAGATTTGAATAGGCTTCAGACGAATTGGCATTAAGTTTAATAGATTTATTGAGTTCTCTTCTGGCATGATTGTAATAACCTTTTCTGGCATAAAGAACAGCCAGGTTCGAATGACCTTTGCTCAGATCAGGATCCTGACCTATTTCATTCAATTCAGTTTCAGCTTCTTCTATTTTTTTCTTCTCTTTAGGTTTGTATAGATAGAGATCTTTGTTCTGTTTTACATAGAGAAGAGCTTTTTCCATTTCTAAAGCGGTAGTAAAACGATTGTTTAGATCAGGTTCAAGGGCTTTCATTACTACCTTTTCCATAGGTATGGATATCCTGGGGTTAAAACTTCTCACAGGATCAAAATAAAAAGGAATTTCAGGGAATTTACCTGTAAGAAGATGGTGAAGGGTAGCTCCGAGTGCATAAATATCACTCTGAGGTTTCTGTCTTCCTTCATATTGTTCCGGCGGAGAGTATCCTACAGTTCCTATGGCAGTTTTCCCTGCAGACATACCGTTTTCTATAGTTCTTGCAAGGCCGAAGTCAACAAGTATGGCCCTTTCATCTATTTCTCTGATAACAATATTTGATGGTTTTATATCCCTGTAAAGTATGGGAGGGTTATGGTTATGGAGGTATTTCAGGACAGAGCAGAGTTCCAGAGCCCAATCAATGACTTTCATCTCCGGTAATCCGGGATTCCCCTGTTTTTTTAATACACATTCAAGATCAAGACCTTCTATATAATCCATTATCATAAAGTAATTATCATAATCATTAAAATAATCACTTACTTTCGGAAGGTTGGGATGATCCAGGCCGGATAATAATGTAGCTTCCCTTTCAAATCTGCTCACAAGGAACTGGTCTTCTTCATCTCCGGAACTCAAAAAAAGCTGTTTTATGGCGATAATTTTATCCTCATCGAGATCATACCCCAGATAAACGGCTCCCATGCCACCTACTTTAATAAGTTCATTGATTTTATAACGACTGTTGATAATAGCGCCGGGGGATAATATGCCATGAGGAGTTCCTCTCGTGGCAAGAAGAGTTTCACAGTAATTACAGGTTTCCGTATCAGAAGAATTTTCATTACCACAGGTGGGACAATAAGTTGACATGCCTCTTTTCTCCAAATTATTAGTGAGTAGTGAGTGGTGAGTGGTGAGTGGGTTTTATTAACTCACTACTCACTGCTCACTTTATTTCAAAAAAGTTCTTGGCCTTCTCTATATCCTGTTTTACTTCCTGAATTATCTTCTGTTTTATGTCAGGAGCCAGATTAACAATCTCTTTTGCCTCTTTTTGTACAAGAGAAACCTTTATATTACCGCTGTCACCTATATGCTGGAGATTGCAGAAAAAATCTGACATCTGTACAATTGCAGCCATCTCTAATATGTCTTTATCAGAACACTGAGAAAGAATATGATGGAATTTTATCGCCATGGCAACTTTTTCAGGGATCTTCCAGTATACAGCTACCATATGACCGATATCTGAATGATTGATGCCAAGTATCTGATCTTCCACTTCATATATGGCAAGCCTTCTTGACTTTACTATACCCATAACCTTTCTGAATTCTTCCGGCATATTCTGATCAAGTATAAGTTTCCCTATGTCATGAAGAAGGCCGACTATATAATATTCTTCAGGTTTTGGTAGTTTCAGTTCTCTCGCCAGAGCCTGGGAGAATGATGCAGTTCCAAGACTGTGGAGCCACAGACCCTGAGGTGGGATAAGTCCACCTTTCCCCTTGCTGAATAGTTCAAAGGCTATTGTGCTGATAAGAATACTTTTCAGATTATCATGGCCAAGAATAGTTATTGCCTGTGGTACTGTAGTAACCTGTTTGGTAAAACCGTAATAAGCTGAATTGACTATCTTCAAAAGCTTACCTGTAAGGACCATGTCCAGTTCAAATACTTTGCTTAACACAGCAGCAGATGGCTCTGCTTCATTTAAAAGCTCCAGTGCTTTCGCTGCTACATGTGGCATAGAAGCCACTTCTTCAAGCGAATCTTTAATCCTTTCAAATATACTCCTGTTATCCATTTTCCACCTTGATAATTTTTATAGTTATTTAAGGTTTATGGTGGTTGGCTTCCGGGGCGGAAACCCTGAAGAGCCAGAACATGCAATACGGTACCAGGAACCCAACTTTTAACTATAAAATTGAACTTATATATAAAATTATGTTATAATTAGTTAAATTAAGATTTTATCAGGTTAATTATAACACAGGTAACTTTTAAAGGCAATCAATAAGAGGGGGTTTATGAAGAGATTAAACATTATTTTACTTATATTATTAATAGTTTTTACCACAGGGTTCGATAATATTTCACTGGCAAATAACAAAATATTGGATATATCCGGTTCATGGCAGATAAATTTAGATCTTCAGGTTCAGGAGAATGGCCTTATGTCAGAAATCTCCAGGCTCGAATCCCTTCCTTTTAATCTAATAATTCAACAGGATGAAACAATGATAAATATTCTACCGGAATACTACCTGAAAGGTGGACTCAGAGGTAAAGGATATGTGGAAGGAAATCTTATTTATTTTACCGGCTCTTCCTTTGAAGAAACTTTTTTTACAGAAAGAAAAGTCAGTACAAAAATCTTTAATCTTGTTCTGGAATGTTCGGGATTTATTTCTCCTGAGGAAGATTATATAACAGGACAGGTCAGGGGTACAATTATAGTGGTAAAAAGCAGAGGAAATGTTCCATGTACTATAAAAGACGGAACTTTTACTATGTTAAAAGTAAGGGTTGATTAGTGAGTCGTGAGTCGTGAATCGCGAATCGTGAGTCGTGAAGCGTTATTAATGGTGAAACCTGCCCGTTACGCGTTACGCGTAACGATTCTCCCTTCACACTTCACTGCCCATTACTTTTTTTATAGCTGCTATAAGCTTTGCCGGTTCAACCGGTTTAAGTATATAATCCTTTGCTCCGGCAGAAAGAACTTCCATCACTATTTCTTTATAATTCATGGCTGTACAGGCGATTATCCTGGCATTGCTGTCTGCTTTTATTATCTCCCTTATGGCTGTTATTCCGCCTGTTTTTAATATTTCTTTTTTTACAGCTTCTATTTTCCCCGGCAATCCTATGTCCATAATGACAAGATCGGGATGTAAACTTTCGTATTTACTTACAGCATCTGTTACGTCTTCTGCTTCTCCTGCAATTTCATATCCTTCTTTAAGAAGCATTTTTTTTAAAATTAATCTGCTTACAGCCATATCATCTACTATTAAAATTTTTAGCATCCATCTTTCCCCTCTCAACACCATCTTTAAATCATTTTATCCAGTTCTTTATCTTCAAAAGAAAAATAGTCTTTCAGTTTTCCTTTAATACGCAGTA
>CALARM010000856.1 GCA_937888925.1 uncultured Synergistia bacterium
TTTATTGAATCTAAAATAACAGCCATTCCCGAGTCTTTTCTTAAATATCCTATAGCACCGGCACGAAAAGCATTTACAACATTCATCTTATCGCCGAAGGCTGTAAGTATGACGATTTTCAAAGAAGGATTGTTTTCTAAAAGTTTCTTTGTAGCCTGTATTCCATCGAGTCGCGGCATTGCAATATCCATAAGAATAACATGAGGAGGGGTCTGAAGTTTTTCTATTTCTTCAACTGCCTCCATACCGTTGGAAGCATAACCTATAACCTCTACATCTGCCGATCTGTTAAGAATCGTGCTCAGCACTCTCTGATAACTCTGATTATCTTCTGAAAAGAAGACTCTTATTTTCTGGCCTTCTTTCCAGGTAATAGTTTTCTTTCCTGAAATCTCAGAGGAAGACGTTTCGGTACCGGGAGCCTGTAAACTTCTAGTTTGATAACGGGATGTAAGATTTCTGCCTATGGCAGTAATAGAAACAACTTCTTCCGGTCTGATTTTCCTGGTTTTCTGAAGAGCCTCTTTAGGAGGTTCTACTTCTCTTACCTTTAATTTTTCTATATCTTGCTGTTCTTCCTGAGTTTCAGCATTTTTTGCTTCTTTTCCTTCAAAGAAAGCCCATTTTGCAGCGCCGTCTTCTTTCCAGGCACCTTTAAAAAACATATCACCTACTTTACGATTTTTTTCTTCAATAGTAAGTTCTTCACCGGTTTCTTTATCAGTTTTTATAAGAGCCAGTAAGTCTGTTTTAAATATATCTGTCCAATTTTTTTTACTCATCTAATAATTAATTCATCTCTTCCTTAAGATAATGAGCAACTTCTTTATGAACAGGTCTCCCTCCGCGGGCTGCCTGTTTTATAGCTTCTTTAATTAAAGGTAATCCTGCATCTTTTCTTAAAAAACCGATAGCACCTGCATCAAAAGCATTCTGTACATGTAATTTATCTCCAAAAGCAGTTAACATAACTATTTTTAGAGAATTATTAAAAGCTAAAATCTCCTTTACGGCAGATATACCATCCAATCTTGGCATGGCAATATCCATCAAAATAACATCAGGTGCTATATCCAGTTTTTTTATTTTTTCAACAGCATCTCTGCCGTCTGTGGCCCAATCAAGTAATTCCATATCTTCAGTTTTTTCGAGAAGCTTCTGAATTATTATCTGAAAACTCCTGTTATCTTCAGCGAAAAAAACTTTTATTTTATTCTTTTTACCTGTAACTTCTCTCTGATCTATTAAACCGCTAATTGCAGAATCGTCTTCTGTCTGATAGCGACTTCTGGTTCGTCCCATTTCAGTAATTGAAACGACTTCTTCTATATTCTTCTCTTCCGAAGGAACGTCTGTCTTCTTTTCTTCTACTGTCTGTTCCCTGTCAATTTTATCCTGGCTATCTGGCACAAATAATGGTGTTTCAGTAGCTATATCTTTTGACACAATAACTTCAGCATTCAATTTAACATTACTGTAGTCAGTTTCTGTCTGATAGCGACTTCTGGTTCGTCCCATTTCAGTAATTGAAACGACTTCTTTTCTATTCTTCTCTTCCGAAGGAACGTCTGTCTTCTTTTCTTCTAATGTCTGTTCCCTGTCAATTTTATCATGCCGGCCATCTGCCACCAATAATGGTGTTTCAGTAGCGATATCTTTTGGCACAATAACTTCAGCATTCAATTTAACAGTACTGTAGTCATTACTGATTTTTTCTTCAAAGAAAGCCCACTTTGCCTCTCCTTCTTCTTTCCAGGCACCTCTATAGTAAATTTTTGAAACATCTTTACCAGGTTCGTCGGGCAAAGAAGGCACTTTAGTTTCAACAGACTTATCTGTTACTATAAATGCCAGCAGATCTGTTTTTAATATATCTCTTATTTTCTGTAAAATACTCATATAAATACTAACAAACATGACCGGAGCGGTCACAATCAAATATAAAAATCAACATCCAGTGTTTTCATATAAATTATTTAGATAAACTGCTTCTACATAATTTTCATCTAAAGCCTTATTTTACGCCATTAAAAATGAAAATTCCTATACCATTAAATTATTCAACATAAAACTAGGATAATTATAGCAAGACATTAAGATAAATACAAGACAATCAGTATTACTCTTTTAGAATATTTTTAACAATACTCGACACGAAAATTAATTTATAGTATAATGCTTGACGTAAGGAAAGTAAATAAACTTTTAGATAAAACATAAGGTTTTTATAGATAAAAAATTATTCTGAACAGATTTATTTTTTATGATATAATATTTTTAAAGAATAGAGGAATTAAAAGAGAGGATTCAGAATAAATTAATGATTCTTTTTAACTCTATTACTAATTCAGAAAGGGTTTTACCTTGTGGAATGTACTTTTTGTGGAAATATAAATGACCAGGCAAGTCGTTTCTGTAATAGCTGCGGAAAACCACTGAGAAAAACAACAGGCTCTACCGGCAATATTAATCCTTACCAGACAGTTGTCCCTTCATTATCTATTTTTTCAAATAGAATTCCTGCACCTGACGGGAAAGTAGATCCCAGGGGTAATACTCTTATGATCCATTCAGACGGAACTATTATAAATAATAAATACTCTCTTTACTATCTCACTGCCGGCGGAATGGGTGCTATTTATATGGCCCAGGATGTCAATGATAACGAATGGTATATTATAAAAGAGGCAGCATCTACTGACAGAGAAGAACAGCTTAAACTTATGGTATGTCTTACTCAGGAAAGGGAAACATTAATTCGTCTGAAACATCCTCATATTGTAAAAGCCTATGAGTTATTTATAGAAGGTGGCGCATGCTATCTTGTAATTGAATATATTGACGGCAGAGTAATGGAACATATAATTGAACAAAATATGCCTGAATTTCTGCCTGAAGAAGCGGTTGTTAACTGGGCTATACAGATTGCTGATGTACTGGACTATCTTCACAATCAGGATCCTCCTATTATATACAGGGATTTAAAGCCTGATAATATTATGGTAGACAAGGAAGGCAACGTTAAAGTAATTGATTTCGGAGCCACAAGGGTTTATAAAGAAGGTAAAGAACGAGATACAAGAGCAATAGGCACTGCAGGATTTGCTGCTCCGGAACAATATGGTTCAGGCCAGACAGATGCACGTTCCGATATATACAGTCTGGGTGCTACAATGCACTATCTTCTGACAAACCGTTATCCAGGTGAAATGCCATTTGTTTTTCCTCTTGCAAGATCTATTAACCCGTCTGTTTCAGACAGAATAGATCTCATTATACAAAAAGCAGTTCAGCCTGATATGAAAAATCGATTTGCCAGTGCACTGGAGATGAAGACAGCTCTTTCAGGTGAAGACGGAGAGAAATGTAATGTGTGTTTAACAATAAACAAGAAAGGTTATAAATTCTGTAAAAAATGCGGTGATAAACCTTCCAGACCTGGAAAAGATAAAATTACAGAAGAAACTTCAGATGTTCCCGCAATAACCGGAAGTGAAACAATCAGAATAAAAACACCTGATTATAACACACATCATGAATTGCCTTCTATTACAAAAACAGCGTCAACTGTGAGAATGAAAGTACCTGATACAAAAGATTATAAATCAACTGATTTACCTCTCGTAGATCATTCCTACAGAGAAGAGTCACCTTTAATAAAAGAAGTAAAGATAGATTTTGAGCCTTTTACGTTCCGAAACGGTTCCAGGGCATATAATATTGATGAACTTATTGATATATGCAGAAAATATCCTGACGAAGGAAGATATCATCTGCAAAACTTTGAATTTACTCCATGGCTGGTCGGTCTTGGAATACCTGATTATGCACTGGAAGAAACAATACTGGAAGTATATCCTCCTGAATATGACCTGGTATGTTTCTGTGCTGTAGTTGCGGAATTTCTGGAACATATGAAATTAAAAAAGGTACTCCCTGACATGGACGAAGAAGAACTGATAAGAATAGCAAAAAAACATAACCTGACATGCCTTCTTCCTGAAATCCATGAAGAATTTTATACAGAGAAACCTTTTGAGGAATCTCCCGGAGTTGCCAGGGTTCTTCCTGAAATTATAAAAAATGAAACTGATCAGAGTGACATGATATTAATACGGGCAGGTAATTTCCTTATGGGAAAACAGGGAGGACAGAATAATCCCAGGCATACAGTTTATCTGGATGATTATTATATAGATAAATACCCTGTCACAAATCTTCAGTATGAAAAATTCATAAAAGAAACTAAATATAAAACTGAAGGTGACTATGGAAAATATTATTCTTCAGGAACAGGTAATTATCCGGTAACGTGCCTTACATGGAATGATGCATGTGCTTATTTAAAATGGGCAGGTAAAAGGCTTCCTACAGAAGCAGAATGGGAAAAAGCTGCTGCCGGCCCGGAAGGCCGATTATATCCCTGGGGAGAAACATGGGATCCCAATAAATGTAATAATCTTAATATTACCAGGAAAGATATAATAGCCCGTATGATGAATATAAATAACAACAGAGGCACTATACCTGTAGGTATAATTCCCGAAGGTGCAAGTGTTTACGGCGTAGAAGACATGGCAGGAAATGTATGGGAATGGTGTGAAGACTGGTATGAAGAGCTATATTACGGAAAAAGCCCTTCTTCAAACCCTCAGGGCCCTTCTGCAGGTAAATATAAAATTGCCAGGGGTGGTTCCTGGAAAGCAAATTACGATTACTTCTTTCAATGTTCAAACAGAAGATGGGCAGCTCCACAGGACCGTATTACATTCTGCGGTTTTAGAGGAGTAAAGGACGTGAAGAGTGAAGAGTGATGTGCATTCCTCTTCACGCTTCACCCCCTTCACAGCTACTAAAAAATTACTTCAATTTATAAATAGTAGAGGAAGACCTTCCATTTTTATAATCTATTTTCACCTGGAAAAATTTCGCATCTGATTTTTTCTTCAAATTACATTTAAAAGGAAAGGCAGTTACTGTTTCACTCTGTAATTCTTCTTTACTGGAATTCAGAAGAATATAATGAACCTGGGATATAGAATTATCTGATTGTTCTTCAAAAGAAGTACTGAACAGGCCATCAGATGTGATATTTAGATTTTTCATACGCATATTAGGCGGTAATGTCTGAGGCGCATCAGACGGAAAATCAGGTATGGAAGGAACATACGGCTCATAATAGGTAGGAGTATAGGTTTCTTCATAATATGGCTCAGGTGTCTTACTGGGCGGCGGTACATAGGTAACCTTCGGAGTCGGCTTTGGCGTCACTTTTGGCTTTTCACTATAGGAAACACTTACTTTAGGAGTAGGGATTGGAGTCGGAACTGGATATTCAATAGTGCTTGCATAATAGCGATTTTCATTAAAAGCCGGCCCCGGTACACTCGGCTTATCATTTGAATAATTATATGAAAGGTCTTTATCTATAGAGCTTGCAGAAGCAAGAGTAAATTCCTTCGGTATTGACGTATAAAGCTGGTTAACATCATTTATAAAAGCCGGATCGTTATAAGACAATTCCCTTATTGTATCCTGCAGAATGGACGGAGATATGGGGCCTCCTTCATAATCACTGTGTTCAATGGCTTTCATATAAATTCTTTCAAGAGCATAACCTTTCCCGTATGGTACGGCATATCTTGGCTGTAATCCCTGGGTTATAAGTAAATTATCCCTGAGGAGTGAAAGCCACCAGTAAGCCAGTGTAGTCCTGCTTCCGCTGGCTCCGCGAAATTTTTTTGCCATATTGCCGTCAACAGTTACTATAGTATTTTTACCGGCAGGATCAACAGACTGGATAACTACCTCTCCGCTGTTATAGCCTACAATAAAGGATTCCGGTGAATTTTTTCCGCTGTTCAGAAGATAATTCAATCTATCTGCTATTATCTTTGCTCTGTCATAAGGTGTCAGTTTACCTGCCTTATCTGTTATGGACATAAGTGTCATTCCTGAAAAGGTAACAAGACCTTTACCATCGTAATATTTATAATCAAAATAATCTTCACCTTTTGCAATTGAAAAGGAACAGAGTAATAACAATAAAATCACCTGATATGTTAATATTTTCACATAAACCATCTCCTTTGTAAGGTTCTTTAATATATTATAACAGAATACCTTAATGTTCTAATATAATTTAGGCGGATTTTTTTTAAATTTTTCTACTTTTTAGAATGTAATTCACTATCTAATTCCGTAAAACTGTATGATTGCAAGGCCTTTCCTTGACTGTTCCGCAAGTTCGCAATCGGGATCAATATCTATAACCTTCTTGAAATAACCGGCAGCATCTTTAAATTTACCTGCTTTAAGATATATCAATCCAAGTCCGTAATAAGGTTCGACATAATCAGATTTAAGTTTTATAGATATTAAATATTCCTTTACAGCAGCTTCCATATTATCTTTTTTATAATAAGCTCTGCCAAGATTATAATGAACATAAGGGTCTAAAGGATCAATATCAATAGATTTTTTATATTCTTTTATGGCATCATCGTAATGGTCCTGATATGCATAAACCCTGCCGAGATTATAATGAACATAATATATATCAGGATCTAATTTAATAGATTTTTTATAATTTTCTATGGCAGAAGAAAAATCTTTTTTTACTACATAATAATTAGCCTTTGTATAATAATTCAAAGG
Source organism: uncultured Synergistia bacterium (assembly GCA_937888925.1). Next base: position 6,658 of record CALARM010000856.1, read on the forward strand.
ATCATTGGGGTCTAATTTTATGGCTTTATTTATATTGGCACGAACTTCATCAAGTTTTATATTTTTTATTATATAAATATCAGATTTGCCACGGAGTCCTTCTATGGAATTCTTATCCAGTTCCAGAGATTTCTTGAACCATTTAAGGGCTCTGTCATAATCTTCTTTTCTTTTATAGCACTCCCCTATGCCGTTAGTGGCATCTAT
>CALARM010000857.1 GCA_937888925.1 uncultured Synergistia bacterium
TTCTTGATAAACTGGACTCAGTAGAAGAATATCTTCTGGAAAAAGAAGAACTCTGTGCAATCAGTAAACCTGAATTCAGAAATGTTATAATTTCTGCAATGGAGATTCTGGATAATATCCGTATAATTCTGGATGAAGCTGATGAATTGGATGGAGAAGCTCTGAAAATTGAAACAGGTAAATGGATTAGAATAGAACATTTTTTGAAAACCGAAACTGTTCCACCGGTACATAAAGTTACCCCTCCCGTTGCTCCCGGTCAATCTAAAATATCTCTTGGGAAAGAAATCATAAAAAATGAGTCTCCCGGTAAGAATTTCTCCAACTTTATGGTGGCAAAGCCAGGTTTTGAAGTACATCCCGGTATGAAAGAAAAATTACCTTCAGTCCAATCACCTCAAATTAAAGAAATAGAAGGTTTTTCCAGAGATATTAAAAAGTTTCTTTCAGGCCAGTTAGAGAAAGATATAGTCCTGGATAAAATGGAAACAGTAGAGGAAAATCTTCTGGATATGGAAGAATTTGCAGTGAATTCCACTTTGAGAGGTGTTATCGTGGAAGCTCTGGAGGTGCTTGATAATATCCGTAATTTTGTTGATGAATCCCCTTTCTTTGATGATGAAGAGTTTGGTTCTGAAATCGACAGATGGCTAAAACTTGAACATGCTCTTAAAAAGGAGCAGACCCCTCATACTGTGCCTGAAAGAATAAATCATGACAGTAAAGACACTTATTCTGATATATTGAAAAAAGCTACTTCTTCTGAGGTTTCTTCAACAGATGAACTGTTAAAAAAAGTTGAAGCCCAGCTTCAGCCTGAGAGGAAATTTATTTTATCCAGACCGGAATTTGAAGCCCATCCCGGGATGAAAGACAGGCTGCCTGTGGAGAAACATGAAGCTATTTCTTCGGAAGATGAGAAAAATTCACCTTTATATATTTTTCTCCAGGTTCTCAAAAAATATATCTCCGGCTATGGCAATGTAAAAGATGTTACGACTGTTCTGGAAGATACAAACAGTGAAATTGTAGGGCTCATACAGGACCTGGAACAGGAACTCGGTTCTGAAGATTATTCCAATGACAGCCTCTCAGGTTTTACCAGTATGCTTGAAACTATTGAAGATATAGATAAAAGAGAATTTCTCATGTCTCCCGAAGAAAGGGAAAATAAAGAGAAATATTTGAAGATGCTGGAAGAAATACTGGATATTCTATCCTGTTTCGGAAAAACTATTAAAGAGAAATATCATATTGAAGACGTAAAATTACTTACAGAAGATCTTAAAGTATTAAATGTAACCCTCCTTTCTCTTCAACAATCTATTTTTCTTGTTCCTCAGGAAATAGATGAAGAGGAAGAACTTATAAAAAATATTGTAAAAGTGATAACAGAAGATGATATACTCACCACAAACTATCTTGATATAAAAGACGGAGCTTTAAATTTTCTCAGGGGAGAGATAGATGAAGATGAACTCATAGATATTCTTGATGACATGAAAGACATAATAGATGAAGCAAAAGAAGAATATGATGAAGAATATACCTATACAGACGGCTGGGCTCTTGAAAGCGCTACAGGTGATAAAATACTCAGGCAGGGTATAAAGGAATGGGAAGAAGCTCTGGATATTTTATATGACAGTTACGTGATAAAAGATGAACCTGCAATACACAGAGCTATAAACAAAGCCTATGAAGCAAATAAAAAGCTTATTATAAACCAGAAACTTGAGGAATTTATAAATGATCAGGTAATGGCCAGAAGCGGTTACAGTATGGATTATTTCTAAAGAATACTTTGACTTTTTGTTTTAAAAATGTTATAATATTTTCTGTCTGGAATGAATTTTTTGCTGAAAATATAATTTTTATATCTACTTTTTTGAAAGGCATAGTATGTTAAATAAAAGCAAAGGTTTCAGCCTGGTTGAAACAGTTATTTCAGTAGCCATTATGGGAATTGTAATTGTTACTGTTCTGGGTGTTTTCGTAGCAGGTAATAATGCCATAAAAAAAGGGAGGTATAGAACTGCAGGTGTAAATATTGCAGAAAAGAAAATAGCTGAAATTAGAAATCTTCTGATTACCTATCCTGATGTTAATACTGATATGAGAAGCAATATAAATTCCAGTACAATATCAGGTACGATTGATCATATCGAACCATCTTCCGGTCAGCTTATTGTATGGCATGATCCTGCTGCTTCTATGACAGCTTTTGGTATATATGGACTTGAGAATATATCTACTACAGGGGATTATGAATTTGCGATTAAACTGGAAGATTATGTTGACTCTTCAACTACTACCATATTTAATCTGAAACTGGTTACAGTTACAATTTACTGGATGGATCCCGTATCAGGAAGGCAGATGATCACAAAGATGAGCAGTTTAATAGCCAGAGAGTAATATTTTTACTTGTTGACCGGGTGACCTGTGGTGTAAAAAATCATTTTGTTGAAACATTAAAGGATAATTATGAGGAATTCAGGAGTAACCCTTTTGTTGAAACATTAAAGGATAATTATGAGGAATTCAGGAGTAACCCTTATAGAATTATGTATTGTTATTGGTATATTTATGTTATTTCTCCTGGCTTTTTATGCCACTATGGATGTTGGTCTTAAAAGCTGGAAGATAGGAGAAGTTCGTTCAGATATTAAAACAACTGCAGAAACAGTAATGAAGAGGATTACTACTGAACTTGGAAATGCAAATTCTGTTGCTATTAATGTTTTTACTCCTCCTGATCCGAATGATCCGAATGCTTATATTTGTTTTGAAACCCCTGTATATGACGGAGACGTCATGTCTGAGCCAAATACAGGCGATCTGCTCTGGCAGGGTCATGTCATATATTATACTCTTCCAGATGGCGGCGATCATGATTTTAATACAAAAATACTTTACAGAAGATATATACCGCATGAGACCGTGTATCCTTATAAATCTTCAGACAGAACAGTTGCCACTTTACTCGATAATATAAATGGTAATCTGGATTCCGGTCTGTCAGGAACGGAAATGAGTCAGGGACAGGTTATAAGGAAAGTATGTACCAGGATATCCCATGTCACGTTTGTTCAGAACGGTTCTATAATCAATATAGAACTTGGTTTTGTAGAAAATTTTCGCAAGAGCAGAGATGCCAGGGTTTCTTTTTCTTCAAGCGGTACAGGGAATATCGGAACAGACAGATATATCCTGAAAAATTCTGTAAAACCTCAAAATTAATAATTTCTTTATATAAATTTTCAGGAGTGATATGTTATGAAGATTGAAAAAGGTATGATGCTTGTTACGATACTTATGCTTACCTTCCTTCTGGTAATGCTTACTACTTCTATGATCTTTATTTCATCTCAAAGTCTTAATATTACAGGTCTGACAGAAAGAAAATCAAAAGCTCTTCAGTCAGCAGAAGCAGGTGTGGAATATGCACTCTATCAATTAAATAATGACCCTAACTCATTGCCGCCATTAAATATGGAACAAAATATTGGTAATGGACAGAAATTTATCTTTCTTCCTTCATCAGGTATATATAGTTCCAGAAATAACCTGAGGAATAAATATGCCAGTGGTTCAACCCCGCCTTTTTGCGCAGAATTAATATGTAAAGGTATTAGTACAGAAGGAGCAAATAATACTGAATCTATTTTAAGAGCTATATTTACAAGGGATGATAGAGTAGATTACAGTGTTTGCTCTGATGGTAAGGTTTTCATAGAGCCATGGTTATCACCATTAGTTCCTACTAAATGCAGAGGTAAAAAACTAGATGAAGGTGGACGTGTTCACTCGAATTCAACTATAAGAGTATATGGTGCAAATTTTGATATAGGTGATGGATTTCTTTCCTGCCCCAATCCAATAACTCAGGATAATTCTAACAGTAAGAAAAAAGAATATATTGTACCTGAAAAATTACCCGATATAAATGATGCAGATATAATAGAAATAATAAATAATGGTTATAATGATCCAAATTGTTTAAAAATAGATCCGAATAATCCCTTTTATCTTATAGGTTATTTTGAATATGACCCGAATACTTATGGCTGTATACCCCATTCAGCTTCTGCTTCTTATAATTATGATATGTATTTCCATTCCGATCCATGGGAATATGTGTCTTCTTACAAACTTGGAATAGCTTCTTTTTATGAAGTAAGTGTCAATAGTTTCCTTTTAAAATATAAGAATTATTACTATATACCGGGTGAACCTCCTTATTTTCAGGAACCTGGCAATAGGAATAGAAATTTCTTTAATCAGTATTCTTCTATTACTTTTCGAGAATATCCTTCCAGTGGTTCTGATACTGCTTTTAATAATGCTCTCAAAAATGAGATAGGTATGACTATGTCAAAAGATACCGATCCGAATAATCCTGCTTTCAAGGTTATTACACTTCAAATGGAAAAAGATATTTATATGCCTTCTACCTGTGCTTTTTTTGAAACAGTCAGAATGCTTGAGGGCATTAATCCCGTAATGCCTACTGCTATGAGAGATGCAAGGGTGGAATTGAATTTGAATAATCATGTAATTTATGTAAATGACGCTCTATGCCTTCAGGTGAGAGTCCGCGGAAAAGGTGCTATTGTATGTAACGGAACACTGGATTTTATAAATTCCAGTGATGTTGAAATGGTCGCTCTGGCTACGGAAAATGTTAGAATGTGCTGTCAGGAAACACCGGGAAAAATTGATAACGCCAATCCACCTCAGGCTGCATATAAAGGTGTTATATATGCCCTGAATAATGTATTGGTAGAACAGGCATGGTGGAATAACAATCATTATACTCTTCCTGATAAAATTTTGATAAAAGGTGCTATTGTGAGCAAAGATAAATATAATAATGACTGTACAGCGTCACCGCTGGCATGCAGGAATTATATTGAAGATAGTACGTCCGGTGTTTATATACATCCCTGTGATGTGAGAGGCGAGGTCGTGTTGATGAATGGTACTGACGGCATAGATATACTTGCTGATTTAAGAAAAAATAATTTTGCCGTTAAAAAGATGTTCTGTCAGAAAATTAAATAAAATATTGAAAACGGAGAAATAAATATGTCTGGATTTAAATTCTCAGAAAAAGGTATGATGCTTGTTACAATACTTATGCTTACCTTTCTTCTCGTAATGCTTACCACTTCCATGATATTTATTTCATCTCAAAATCTCAATATTACAGGTCTGGAAGAACGTAAAGCGAAAGCTCTTCAGACAGCAGAAGCAGGGGTGGAATACGCTTTTTATCAATTATATGATACTACCTGGGGAACATCCATAACATCTAATATTACTGAAAATCTGGGGAATGACCAGAAATTTACCTTAGTCTTTAATCCGTCTGAACCATATCATTCCAGAAATAATCTTATGAATAAAGATCCGAATGGCACTACTCCACCTTATTCTGCTGAAATAATATCCAGAGGAGACTATAGAGGAACGCAAAAGATTATCCGTGCCATATTTGTAAGAGATGATATGGCAATAACTCCTTTATTATCAGGAGGAAGTATATATTTAGGAGCATGGGCCAATTCCCCGACGACAGCCATTTATAATATTACCAGTAAAAATCTACAGGATCCGGGCCGTGTTCATTCCAATAAAAAGATAACTATCTACGGCAATGGCGGTACAGTAGTGAATTTGAACGATGGATTTATTTCATGTAAATCTACGGCACAAATTATCAGTGTAAGCGGGAATATAAAGAAAAAAGAGGGTACCTTACCGGTAAAAATTCCTGATATAGATATCGATACTATAGTAGATTCACATGAGGCTTCCTCTCTCAGCCTGCCGACTGACACCTTTTATCTTATAGGCTATTTTGAATATGATGCAAATAGTCCTGCTTATTGTATCCCTCATAATTCTCATGTATCTACTTTTACAGATCCTTTCGTTCACACTCCAACATACAAACTTGGAATAGTAGCTTTTAAGGAAAATGATTATAGCCATTTTATAAGTAATTACGGAGATTTTTACTGTAATCCTTACCCGACAGCTCCTGGAGGTGCAAATAGAAATTTTTATAAACCTTCCTATGGGTATGATAGTACTATGAGATTCTATGAATTTGGTACTTCCGATTTTTCTACTATTGAAAATGAACTGGGAATGACCATGTCCCCTCCGGACGGGAGCGGCAATATAATTCTTACCCTTAACCGTGATCTCTTTATACCTGCTACATCTACAAACGGATTTTTTGAAACATGTACAATTACTACTGTTGGCTACAGCGGTTATGGGACAATATATTACCCCACACCTATGTCAGGAAGGAGAGTTAAGCTGAATTTGAACGGGCACAAAATCTATGGGGATAAACTTTATCTTGGAATAGGGCCATATGGAACAAAGGCCGGTTCCGGGATTATTTCGAAGCAAACAGTTGATCTACTTCATTCCTATGATGTAAATATGATAATTCTTTCAGAGAAAAGCGTAAGGCTTGCCTATCAGGGAAAGTATGATAAGTCGAACTTCAGTTATAATGGCATAATATATGCCAGAGATAATATATCATTACAGGAAAACAATAATTGCGGCGGATATACCGATGAAACTCTTAATTTCAACGGTATGCTTGTAAGTAACCATAATACCGGTATTCAGACATCGCCTATGGCACACTATCCTTACATTCTTTTTCCGGATTCCGGTATCTATTTAGAGCCTGTAGGTTCAAAGAACGTGAATATATCTTTTACTACTACCGGTTTTGATACTCTTGTATCTCTCAGAGGAAACGATTTTAAAATAAGAAAACACTTAAGTGAGATTATAAAGTGAGTTTCTAAAAAATTATCCCTGTTTTTTTCTTTCCTGAATAGACTGTGTAAGACCTTCCCAGTTATATTTTGATCTGTTCTTTTTCTCCATCATATCCTGCACTGTCCATACCTGATTTCTTCCATGTTCTTTTGCATAGTAAAGTGCCTGATCCGTAAGGTGTATAAGCTGGTTTTTTACGGTGCTGTCCACTGGATAACTTCCTACTCCGATACTTATTGTAACATGGAGAGGCCTTTCCTGGCCGGGGAATTCTTTTTCGTCTACGAGTTTACGCAGTCTTTCTGCAAATATTGTCGCATTACTCGCATTCTGTCCGGGAAGTATTATGGCAAATTCTTCTCCTCCGTATCTTGCCGGTATATCAATATTGGCTCTTACATTCTGTTTTACCATTTTTGCTACTTCCATAAGTACTATATCACCCTGCTGATGGCCGTAGGTATCGTTGAAATTCTTGAAATGATCTATATCAAACATGATAAGAGAAAACTGGTATCCGTAACGTTTGGAACGAAGTATTTCCTCATCCATTCTTATCTGGAAGTAACGGTGTATATATAACTGGGTAAGTCCGTCTATAATGGCAAGTTCATGAAGTCTTGCTTTATCTATAATTATGGCCAGCTGGGTTGCAAGGCTGGACAACAAATCCAGATCGTCTTCGTCAAAATCCCTGTCATGTCTTTTATTCGTTATATTTACTACTCCGATTATTTTATCATTTATTATCATAGGGACACAGAGAATATTTTTTACTTCATAATCTGCTCTTTCATTTTTACGGAGTAAAAATCTCGGATCTTTATGACCTTTATTGGCAATTACAGGTTTCCCCGTCTGTGCCACAATACCTGCAATACCTTCTCCCACTTTAAACAGCATGGGATGCTGTGTCTGTTCTACTATATATTCGTCTTTATAAACCCTTAATACAAGGGAGCCGCTTTCTTCATCTATAAGCATTAGAGAACCTTTTTCTGAATTGACTCCTTTCAGGATATACTCCATTATCATTACCATGAGTTCATCAAGATCATCTGTCTGGTTTACTGCCTGGCTGACATTATAGAGTATTGTAAGTTCATTGACCCTTCTGTTTAAAAGATTATTTGATTGTTTTAAATCTTCCATATATTTCATTAATTTATTCTGGGCTTCGTTTAAATCTGTAAACATTGTTCCGAGTCTTTCTGACATTGTATTAAAAGAATCTGCCAGGGTTTTAATTTCATCTTCAGTTTCTACTACTACTTTGGCGTTGAAATCACCTTCAGAAATTAATTTTGTATGACGTGCAATGGTTTTGAGAGGTGTAGTAATAAATGATGAAATAAGGAGGCTTAGAATAAAAGAAATAATAATATTCGCCAGAAGAACCAGAACTGACCAGTATTTTACATTTCTCTGAAATTCTTCCACTTTTTTTGCTGTCATATCAACTCCGACTACGGCGATGGTTTTACCTGAAGCATCTTTCAGAGGAGCATAGCCAGAAAGGAATTCTCCCCACTCATCTTTGTAAAAATTTTTTGTTGCCACAGGCTCTAAAAAGGCTGCTTTATTTCTGATTTCCGGTATCTTACTGACATCATAAACTACCTCTTCCGGATCAATCATCTTTTTTCCGTAATCTTCAGAAGCAAGTACAAATTTACATTTCGTCGGATCTTTTGTTTCTACAAGTGTATAAATATATTTTATGTCAGGATTGCTTTCTGCTATATTATGAAGCAGAAGATTGAGATTATTTAACTGTTCGCTTACTATCAATTGATCCGGATTAAGCTTTTTGTGTGCTTCAGGATCTATAATCAGAGAGGTTGTTACAGCAATACTTACTACATTTTTTTTGAGAGCTTCAAGCTGTCCTTTTATTCCTATATTGTAGAGGAGAAATATTGTAATAGCTGATAAGCTCAGTGTGATTGACATAAATATTACAAATAATTTAGTTTTAAAGCTCTTAAACACTTCGTCGAAGATCCCTTTACTTTAAAATCCCTTTTACTCTTTTAAATATTTTACTTTATGAAAAAGAATAAGTCAAACTTTAAATAAATTTTCTGAAATTTTTTTAAAATTATTTTTTTTTTGATATAATAGATCTATAATAACAATTATGATC
>CALARM010000858.1 GCA_937888925.1 uncultured Synergistia bacterium
AGTATATCCTGACAGTAGCTCAGGGATTCAAATATCGAAAAACCTTCTATGCCTCTGGCAGAACCTTTTGCTTCCACTCCGTTGCTCATAATAAGATATACAGGTCTGTAATATTTTTCTACCAGTTTTGATGCGACAATACCAAGAACCCCTACATGCCAGGACTGTGAAGATAATATGATGGGACTTTTTTCTGATTTGCCCTTTTTCTTTTCAAGAAGTTCCAGGGCTTCATCCATTATTTTATCCTGAATGGTTTTTCTTTCCTTATTTCTTTCTTCTGCTATAGCTGCTACTTCTCTGGCTTCATTTATATCGATAACAGACAGAAGTTTTACTGCAAGATCTGCATTATCCAGTCGGCCGAGAGCATTTATTCTGGGGGCAATTTTAAACAGAACACCATTTGTATCCAGTTTATCTACAGAGGAGATATCCATAAGGGCTTTTAAACCTGTACCCGGTAACCTGTTAAGTAACTTTAACCCGAGATATGATATAATTCTATTTTCTTTTACCATAGGAACTATATCTGCAATAGTACCAAGAGCTGCCAGACCAAGATAGTCTTCCCATTTATGGGACGGAAAATGGGATATAAGAGCCTGAATGAATTTTAAAACTACTCCTACTCCTGCAAGATACGGGAAAGGATATCTGGAATATTTCATTTTTGGATTAATAAGAGCACAGGAAGAAGGTATATTTTCTTCTTCCGATTCATGATGGTCTGTAATTATTACATCGATACCAAGGGAACGGGCAAATTCTACTTCTTTTACATTTGTAGTTCCACAGTCAACTGTTATAATGAGTTTTATGCCGTCTCTGGCAAAGGCTTCAAGAGCTTTTATATTCAACCCGTAACCTTCCTGGAGCCGGTGGGGGAGGTAATAATCTACATAACCTCCCAGGTTTTTCAGAGTCATATATAACATAGTGGTACCTGTCGTACCATCTACGTCATAATCTCCGTAAACCATTATTTTTTCTTTATTGTTTAACGCTTCTATAACCCGTGTTATACCTTTCTCTATATCAGGCAAAAGCCACGGATCTTCAAGATCTGACATGGCAGGGGAAAAAAATCTCCCTGCCAGTTCAGGAGAAGATATAGCTCTGTTATTCAATACGAGTGATATAAGTCTTGGATAACCGGCTTCTCTCAGAAGAGAAAAATCCTGGCTTTTTCCAGGAGTCGAAAAAAGCCATTTTTTTTTGATCATAAATTTAACTATCCTGTATACTACACTTTATTGCCCGTTATTCTGTTCCAGAGGAGTGGTAATAGCTGATACAGGTATCTTTTCTTTATCCTGTTTTCTGCTTTTTACTTTCTTTTTACCTTCAGCAAGTTTTGCCAGTCTCTGTTCTCTTTTTACTGTTTCCTTATCGCTTTTCCAGCTTTCACACATGACCACTACAGGGCATGCTATGAATATGGAAGAGTAAGCTCCGAGGCTGACGCCTATCAGAAGAGCTATGGCAAAGTTTTTTAATGTCGCTCCGCCGAATGCCAGCAGAGCAACCAGGCATATTACAACTGTAAGAAGAGTATATATGGATCTGGTTATTGTCTGAAGTATACTCTTATTTATTAATTGTTCAAAGGTCATACTTTTCAGAAGTAACCTGTTTTCACGTACCCTGTCGAATATAACGATTGTATCCATTACTGAATATCCTACTACTGTAAGGAGAGCTGCCAGAAATGGGCTGTCTGCTTCAAGTCCGAGAATGGAATAAAGACCTACCATAACGATAATATCATGGACAAGAGCTATATCTACAGCGAGTCCGTAAAGGAAGTTATTACTGAATCTGATTGTTATATAAATTAATTGCAGACCGAGAACTATCAGTAATGCAATTGCGGCATTTGTACTTACCTGAGTGCCGATAGTAGGGCCAACGCCTGATGTACCAAGTTTTTCAAAGTGCCCCATAGTGGCTTCAAGTTTTTTATACATGTCCTGTATCTGTCCTTCTTCCAGGTATTTTGACCTTATTATCATAACTCTGCTGTCAGTCTGTGACTGTTGTATGAGAGCATTTGACATATGTATGTCGCCTTCATCACTTTTAAAGGTTATATCTTTTAATATGCCTCTTACCTGATCTGAAGTAACAGGATTGGAAAATCTTACTTCACATATTGTACCACCCTTGAAATCCAGTCCTAAATTCATCCCATGAAATGCAAGTGACCCTATACTTAGTAAGACTAACATAGCAGAGAAAATAAGAAAATAATTTCTTTTTCCAATTATATCCCATTCTTTATCACGAAAGTTAAAAAAACTCATAAATCCTCCTTATTCACCGTAAAGCCATCTACTGGTTACTATCTTATTTTTATTTACCAGATCTACAAATACTCTTGTTACAAAAACAGCTGTAATAAGGCTGACGAATGTTCCCAGAGCAAGGGTAAGACCGAAACCTTTTACAGAGCTGGAGCCATAATAATACATAACAACTGCTCCTATAAAGGTTGTTACATGGCTGTCAAGCACTGCTGACCATGCACGATGAAAAGCTGTGCTTATTGCCTGAGGGACTTCTTTTTTCTCCCATAGCTCTTCTCTCAATCTTTCAAATATGAGTACATTGGCATCTACTGCCATACCAATTGAAAGAATAAAGCCTGCTATGCCGGGCAAAGTAAGGACAAAACCATATTCCGTAAAACATGCCATAAGAACAAGGGCATAGAATATAAGAGCTATATCTGCAAGAAATCCCGGAACTCTATAGACGAAAACCATGAATATACATACTACTGCAAGTCCTATTATACCGGCATGGAGGCTTTTTTCAAGAGATTCTTTTCCCAGTGTGGGGCCTACAAGCTGATTTTCCACTATTTTAAGTGGTACAGGGAGAGCACCTGCTCTGAGATATCTCGCAAGGCTGAGAGCTTCTTCTTCATTTTTCTTCAGATCGCCTCCGCCTCCCATAGTAATCTGACCTGAACCTGTAGAAATAACATTCTGTACGACAGGAGCACTTATAAGTTCACCGTCGAAGAATATGGCAATAGGTTTTTTGATATTTCTTTCTGTTATTTCTGCAAACTGTTTTGATCCTTCAGGAGTTAATTCAAATCCTACATGAGGACCGTTTACAAGTGACATCTGGGCATTTTTTATTTTATCACCTGTCATAACTGTTTTCCATCCGCTCGGATCAGTGGCAGATTGTTCTTTAAACTCAAGGAAGGCTGATTTCTGAATTATTTCAATAGCCGCCTGAGGATCCTGCACTTCAGGTAAATCTACTATAATAGAGTTGTCTCCCTGGGGCTGTATGATTGGTTCAAAAGTCCCGAGTTCATTGATACGTTTGTCAAGAACCATAATTGTCTGTTCCATAATCTGAGGTGTTATTTCTTTTATGCCTACTTCCGGGTTTGGAAGAAGTTGAAGCCTTAAATGTGTTCCCGATCTCAAATCAAGACCCAGTTTAACCCTTGTCCCCTTGTCTACTGATTTGAAAGAAAGATCACCTATTTTCTCTTTAAATGCTTTTTCAATTTCTGCTCTTGAACCGGCTTCGATTTTTCCTGCATTTATAGTTATTTTTAAAAGATTGGCAGGATCATGAGATATGAAACTGTTAGATAATTTGTAATCTTCAAGAGCTTTTCTTAATTTGCGGTCTAAAGCCAGAGTCTTTTCTATTTCAACAGATATAGTGTTATCTACAGATGAAAAGTTCTGAAGCCTTCCGAAATAGTCCTTGAAAGCATTTTTAAGAACCTCACTGTCTGCGTCAGCCAGGGTTCTGGTGACATCCTTCTGTGATCTGACTGGGAACTTACCAGATACATATTGAGGAGAAGTATCATCAATACTTTCCTTTCCCCTGTCTACTTCCAGCCCGAAGGGTTTCAGGATTGTATCTATATCGTCATTAGTAATAAAGTTAACTTTTTTAAACTCCACTTCCAGTGAAACAGTAGTGTTTTTTGGTGGCTGTAAAAAAACAAAATATACACATAACAGTGTTATTAAAAGTATTGTAACTGCCTGCAGTGGAGTGTCCCATCGCAAAAAATCCATATTTTACCTCCTAAATAATTATAACGTTTTTCTGTACAATGCCCTCTATTATATTATCTAAAAGGTTATTTTGTCAATATTATATTGAAGCAAGTTTTGGGTAGTCGTAAAAAAAA
>CALARM010000859.1 GCA_937888925.1 uncultured Synergistia bacterium
CCTGTCAGGCAGAAGCTGATAAAATGGTTACGAACTTATTTGGAGCGGTAATAAGAACTATTTTATTAAATCAGGTAAGATAACAATATCAAGATAAATATTATATTATGAAAAAAACTTTTATAATCTTTTTATTTATATTATTCTGTCTTTCCGGTCCTTTATATGCCTTTCTTACCTGCAATAATTGCGGCTCCGATATAACAGGCAATTACTGGGAGTTAAACGGTAATATATACTGCAACGAATGTTATCAGCAAATGGCTCCCAGATGTAACAGATGCGGAGCCATGATTTCAGGACAATATCGAGTATTGGATGGAAAGAACTACTGTGAACCATGCTACGAAGCAATCTGCCCCAGATGTAAAATATGTAATGCTATTATAGAAGGAGAATATTTTACAGGCAATAACAATAAATATTGCAAAAAATGCTATGAATGCTATCCCCATTGTTCTGGCTGCGGAGTTCCTGCAGGGCCTTCAGGGGTAAAGCTTCGTGACGAAAGAACTCTCTGCAGTGATTGTTATGCAGTGGCTATCTTCAACAGAGAGAAAGGGCAAAAAATATTTGAAGAAGTCAGAGAAATACTGAAAAAATCTCATGAAATGTTTGTAAAATTTCCAATAAAAGAGATAAATCTTGTGGATAAAACCAGATTGAATGAACTGCTGATAAATAAATCACTGGAATATATACCTGATGACGGAGTAGCAGGACTTCATTATTATGAAAAAATTAACGGAAGGATCAGGGTATCGGAAATATATATTTTGAACGGACTTACACCTCAGAGAATTTTCGCTGTTATAGCCCATGAATACAGTCATGCATGGCAGGCAGAAAACTGTCCTGACAAACAGGACAACATGGTAAGAGAAGGTTTTGCGGAATGGGTATCATTTAAGCTTTTAAAAACAAAGGGATATAACGATGAAGCTGAAAAAATGCTTGAAACAAAAGATCCCGTCTATGGCGCAGGCTTGAAGAAATACATAGAACTTGAAAAAAAATATGGGGAACTCGGTGTATTTAATTATGCTAAAGGGGGAGATCCTACATCTAAAATACCTGTAGTAGTAAAACCTGATAATTCTATGTTTATAACAGATATAATATCTATTGCACAACTGGAGACAATTAAATTCAATACATCTCTATGGTTTATTCTGATTATTATCAGTATCATAGTAATTTTTTTACTGATTTTATCAATTATAAAAGATATCAAAAAGAAATAGTGAAATGATATATTATTGTAACGGGTAACGCGTGACATGCCGGGTTCACCGGATAAAAACCACTATATTGACATAATCTGACTTTTTACGTTAAAATAATTTTCGGAGGTGTATTTTATGAGTATATCGGCATTGGCTATGTCACAGGTTCAACTGGAGGAACGAAGCTTTATTACAAAAGTCTACGGATGGATGGCTTTTGCTCTTATTATAACAGGTCTTGTTGCTATGGTAACAGCTTCCAGTCAGATAATGCTTTCCATAGTTTTCGGAAACAGGATTGTATTTTTCGCCTTAATTATTGCAGAATTATTACTGGTAGGTTATCTTTCGGCAGCAGTAAGAACAATGTCTGTTCCTGCTGCGATTGTAACATTTATTCTTTATTCTGCATTAAACGGTCTGACTTTATCGGTCATTTTTCTTGTTTACACCAGAGGTTCCATTGCTTCCACTTTTTTTATAACGGCAGGTACCTTCGGAGCTATGAGTATATATGGCTATCTTACTAAAAGAGATCTCACTAGTATGGGAAATCTCTGCACAATGGCGCTTATCGGCATCATCATTGCTTCTATTGTGAACATCTTTCTCCACAGTTCCGCACTTTACTGGATGTCAACCTATATAGGAATTATTATATTTGTAGGCTTAACTGCCTATGACACACAGAAGATAAAAAATTTAAATATTATCGGTAATGAAGGAACAGATGAAGATAAAAAAGAAGCAATTATGGGGGCTTTAACATTATATCTGGATTTCATTAATCTATTTATAATGCTTTTGAGGGTATTCGGTCAGAGAAGACGTAATGATTGAGGGGGAAAATCCATGAAAAAAATTCTTGTAATACTTTTCATTATTTTATCTATAGGTTTTAATTCCATAGCCCAGGAAGAAAAAGACGAAATTCTCGCAAAAGCCCAGGAAGCTTTTGGCGCAGGTAATTATAAGGAAGCTATAGAGTACCTTAAAACAGGCCTGCCGGACCACCCTGAATATTACTGTTATCTCGGTTTTATCTATCAAAAAATAGG
>CALARM010000860.1 GCA_937888925.1 uncultured Synergistia bacterium
ACGGAGACATTGAAAGGAGATATTTTGAAAGGCAAGATTTTACTTTTTAATATATATAGAGTCATATACAGCATGCTTGAGACATCGGTAGAATCCCTGGGATTAATGTCTCTGGCCGCTTTTCTGGAAGACAGAGGTTATGATGCCTCTGTATATCAGGGTGAACTGTTTTACGGAAGAGAATTTCTGAAAGAACAGGTGAAAAAACATAAAATACTGGCAGCAGGTTTTTACTGTGATTTTGAAAATCAGCTTGAAGTCTGCCGTATGAGCAGAGAAATAGCAGAGGATTACGGTATTCCTGTAATATTCGGCGGGCCTCAGGTTACAGGCTTTAATGCAGAATATCTGAAAAAATCTATGTCTATGGCCTGTGTGTACGGAGAAGGGGAGATAACACTTCTCCGCATACTTGAATGTTTATATAACAACGGAGGCAACTGGAAAGAACTTGACGGAATAATTTATGTGGATGAAAAAGACAGTCTGATAAAGAAACCTCCCGGCCCGGTTGTTTCAAACCTTGATGAACTGCCGCTTCCTGCCTATCATCGTCTGGTAAATAAACCGCAGGTAAGGAAAAAGGCCACAATACTTACAGGAAGAGGATGTCCTTTCAGATGTGCCTTCTGTCATGAAGGTAATATTTCCCGTCCTTTAAGACTCAGAAGTGTTGACAGGGTTTTAAAGGATGTGGAAATTATATTGAACAGTGACGATAATATAAATTATATTGCCTTTCTGGATGATACCTTTACCATATCTCCCGAAAGGGTAAAGGATATATGCAAGGGGCTTGGCCGCCTCAGAGAAAAAAGGGATTTTGTCTGGTACTGTGAAGGTCATGTAAAACTTCTGAGTAAATGGCCTGAAATGCTTTATTATATGGCAGAAGCAGGGATGGTAAGGCTTCAAATAGGTATAGAATCAGGAGTTCAGAAGGTTCTTGATCTTTACGGGAAAGGAACTACTCTGGAAGATATAGAACATGTCATAAAAACTGCATCTGATGCGGAAATTCACCAGGTTGTAGGCTTTTTTATAACAGGCGGTCCTTTTGAAAGTCCTGAAACACTGGAAATAAACAAAGCTTTTTATGAAAAACTGCTGGAAATGGCACCCGGTATACTGGAAATAGGGCCCAGTCCCCTTGTTCCATACCCGGATACTGCCATAGGAATGGAACCTGAAAAATATGGCATTCATATTCTTGACCCGGAAGGTATAACAGGTTTTGCCGATTATACCGTTACGGAAACAGATAGTATGAAAAGAGAAGATATAGCGAAAGGACAGAAAGAATTGATATTTCATGGCATAAAAAAGATGACTTCTCTTTTTAAAGAAGGTAAAGTCCCTCATGAGAGAATTATAAATTCCTTCCGTGATTTTTCCTTTGCTATACCTTCTGTGTGGTATACTGCTGTTTACTGTGAAATTCCTTTTGTGAAAGCCTATTATAATCTATTTTTCCGCGGAGCAGTAAAGAGATCTGCAGATATTCCTCCTGAAGATCTTTATAGATGGCGTCCGCAGCGTATTATGGAAATGTGGAGCGATGTGGATTTTTCGGAAGGCTATCCGAGAATTGGCACCTATGTGCTTTCACCTCTGGAATTTGAACTGTTGCTTTATTCTACAGGAAAATTGCGTCTTAAAGAAATGCTTGTCACGATTTATGAGAAATTTTCTCAGAGATTTGAACATTATGAAGAATATGAAAAAGAAGCATTTCTTTTACTTAAAAAATTTGAAGATAAGTACTGGCTCGCCTATACTCCTTTATAGTATTTTCAGTAGTTGAAATTTTTTCTGAAAGGGTGGAATATAAATCTTGTCTCATAAAATATTGCTTTTTAATGTAAGAAGATATCTGGGAAGACCATCTGATAACAGTTCTGACTATCCGGGAATTTTTTATCTGGCTGCAGTTCTGGAAGAAAAAGGCTATGATCCATGGGTCTTTCATGGCTTTACCCATGAAGTTCCGGAAATAATTGAAAGAGAAATTTCCAGCAGAAACATTGTGGCAACAGGCTTTACCTGCGATTTTGAAAATAGAACGGCAGTTGAGGAATTGAGCCTTTTTATAAAAGAAACATATGGTTTTCCTGTAATTATCGGAGGCCCTCAGGCAATTGATTTGAAAGAAGATTTTTTCCTCCGTTCCCGCTGTGATTATATACTCAGGGGAGAAGGAGAAGAAACATTTCCTCTCCTTATGGATTATATAGTTAAAGGTGAAGGTAAAAAAGAAGATATAAAAAACCTTGTCTGGATGGATAATGAACAAAAATTGAAACAAAACCCTCCCGGAAAGCCTGTAGAAGACCTGGATAATCTGCCCTTCCCGGCATATCATCGTTCTCTTCATAAGAACCGTAAATACGGACATACAATCTTTACCGGCCGGGGGTGTCCTTTTTCATGTGCTTTTTGTTATGAAAGCAGTCACGAAAAGAAGATTCGCCTGAGGAGTATAGCTTCTGTAATAGAAGAGATAAAACATAATTTTGATTTATATCCCTCTCTTAATTATATAGCTGTACTGGATGATACCTTTACCTTAAATCCTCAGAGAGTCGAAGAGTTCTGTAATGAAATAAATAAGCTGAGACGTGAAAAAGATTTTGTCTGGTACTGTGAAGCCCATATTCATACACTTTATAAATGGCCTGAAATGATACATAGGATGGCAAAATCCGGCCTTGTAAGACTCCAGATAGGTGTTGAAACAGGGAATCAGCATATTCTGAATATGTACGGTAAACAGATTACCCTGGAAGAAATAGAAGCTGTTATAGATGAAACTGTGAAGGCAGGCATTTCTCAGATAGCAACCAATCTTATAACAGGGGGGGCAATGGAAAGTGATGAAACTATTGCAATTACTATGGCTTTTGCGGAAAAATTACTCCGTAAAGCCCCCGGTGTTATTGATATTATGACAGGATTTTTGAGGCCCTATCCGGGAACTGCCATAGCAGCAAGACCTGATGATTTCGGACTTACCATTCTGGATAAAGACGGGATTAAATCATTTGATGATTTCCCTCTTGTTAAAGGCCATGAGGCTTCTGTAGAAGATATTGTAAGATACAGGCAGAAAGTAAACAATCATATCTTCAATACAATGAAAGAATTGCTCAGGAATAATCTTGTACCTTATGAAACTATTCTTTCTCATTATAAAAATGCATGTCGGTACGGTATTACCTCTATGTGGTATTTTGACTTTTTCAAGAAGAATCAATTGCTTGACGAATATTTCCGTCTCATATGGAAAGGGGAAGCTGTAAGATTTACAGAAGTTCCTTCTGAGGAACTCCTGTCATGGCGACCCCTTCGTACGGTAGAAATAAGAAGAGCAGTAAATTTCAGTGACGGATATCCGAAAATTTCAGATTATGTCTTATCTCCTCTCGAATTTGAATTGCTTTTAAGATGCAGCGGAAAATTGAATTTTAAAGAAGTCCTGGAAAGTCTTTATATGATTTTCGGCGGTAATTTTAAGGATATGGATGAATTTAAAATTAATATTTTAAACCTTATAAACACATTTGATAAAAAATACTGGGTAATTTTTTGTAAATTTTAAAAAATTAGCAGGAATTTTATCGTCAGGTGAGAATAGATAATTGCAAAGTTAATTTTAATATCATTAGCCTTTCAATATAAATATTTTCCATTAATTACTTTCATTTATCTACTTGTTTTCATTTATCCCGGTTACGAAGTTATTTTTTCTGTGAAAATTGATAATTCAGTGTATTTTACATGAAATTAAAAAATTAATGGTTTAGCCAGAATAGGCCATAAAAGAATATTATTTCTACGGAAAGGAGGTGAATATAAATGTCATTAGAAAGTGCAAAAGCTCTTGTAGCAAAACTTCAGAGCGACCAGACCCTGGCAGGAGAATTCAGATCAGCAGGTTCTGAAGCAAAACTTCTGGAAGTGGCTAAAAAACACGGTTATGATGTAACTGTTGAGGAATTCAAGACTGCCAGCAAGGAAGTCAGAAGTGCTAAAGGCGCTAAAGAATTATCAGATGAACATCTTGATCAGGTAGCTGCAGGATTATCTATTGTAGGTGTTGATTATGCATTTACAGCAGCCGAGACAGCTTCTCATTAGTCAGGAAAACTTAAGTGTTGTAAGGACCGAGTGAAGGTTATATTCATCAGACAGTGTAAAAGCTCTTGTTAACAGGATATTGTCTGATAAGACTCAGACATATTCCGGAGCATAAACCTTTCTGTTTAATGAAAGGTGGATATCACTTCCTCTGATTAAAACTTCCTCTTCTTTATTCACTTAACAAATTTTATTATGTTTAAATACAAAACGTAAATATGATGCAGATGGACTGGAGCTTTTCGTGATTTTTGTGTGAAGCTTTATCGGAAGTTTATACAAAATTAATATTCCAGTGATTTGCATCATATTTTTATCAGAACGTAAGGATGTAATGTGACAGTTATTTTATTAATGACTGTAATAAACGTTTTCCTCCCGTCATGCGTCACGACTAAATAAAGGATTTTCTTATGGCCTGTGATATTCTTTTAATCAATACGAGAAGAGACCATTTCGGTACCATAGAAGGAGATGTAACTATAGGTTTAAATCTCCTGAATGTATTTTTGAAAGAAAAACATTATTCTGTAGATATGTTTCGCGGCTTTTCCCATGAAGCTTATAAGTGGATAGAAGACACAATAAATAAGAGAGGGACAAAGACTGTCGGCTTTTACTGTGATTATGATAATGTCAATCTTGTAGCTGAACTGTCCAGAAAAATTAAAGAAAAATGGAATATACCTGTTTTTATAGGCGGCCCTCAGGCTCTGTCTCTTGATGAGGCATTTTTCCGTAGATCTCTCTGTGATGCAGCAGTAAGAGGTGAAGGTGAATTTACCCTTCTGGAACTGCTGGAAGTTTACATAAATAAAAGAAAAAAACTTTCAGAAGTAGACGGAATAACCTGTATGGACGAGAATGGTAACATAGTTTATCATCGTGACAGAAAACCTGTAGAAAATCTTGATAATCTTCCATGGCCAGATTTTCGTCTTGAAGGTGAAGGTGTGCCACAGGATTCATTGCCTGTACTTACAGGGAGAGGATGTCCTTACAGGTGTACTTTCTGTTATGAAGGGAGTAATAAAAGAACTGTTCGTTTCAGAAGTGTAAAGAATGTTCTTGATGAGATTCTATATCATTTTGAAAAAAATCCTTTATATAAATATATATTTTTTCAGGACAGTACCTTTACTCTTGATCCGAAAAGGATTGAAGATTTATGCACCGGCCTTATGGAACTCAGAAAAGAGAGGGATTTCGTATGGTTCTGTGAAGCTCATGGAGAGACTCTTATTAAATGGCCTCATATGCTGGAACTTATGGTGAAATCGGGAATGGTAAAGATTGCCCTGGGAATAGAATCCGGCTCTGACAGGGTACTGTCTATGTACAGGAAGCGTACAAACGCCGACATGATGGAAAGAGCTATGAGACTCTGTGTGGATGCTGATGTGCCTCAGATTGCAGGTAATATAATCATAGGAGGGCCGTTAGAAAATCAGGAGACAATAGAAGCAGATGTCAGATTAATCACATCTTTTCTGGATATTGCTCCGGGCAGATTTATTTATTCAAGCTTTTTCTTTACTCCCTATTCACATACTGCCATAACAAATGACCCGGCCTCTTTCGGTATGAAACTCATCAGAGAAAGAGAAATTCTGGCTCTTGAAGATATACCTCTTTCAGAAACAGAAGCTTTTACATGGATAGATCTGTTCAATGTAAGAGTCGATTTTAACAGAAGAATTTTAAATAAAATGAAAGAGCTTTACAGAACAGGGAAGATACCGATGGAAACAATTCTCACAAATTACAGGCTCTTTTATAAATATAATATACCTTCCATATGGATATCAGCTATCTTTGCTTCAGATCCTGTTTCTCATAATTATTATCAATGTCTTGCAAAAAATATTTTAAAGCCTTCCCATAAGATAGACAGGGAAAAATTATTTTCATGCCATCCTCAGAGAGTTTTTGATCTCTGGAACAATCTCTCTTTTAAAGGAGACTGTCCTTATTTAAATACAAACCTTCTTTCACCTCTGGAATATGAATTACTTCTTCATTGCAGCGGAAAACTCAGATTGAGTGAAATACTGAAGCGTTGCTACAGACTGTCCGGTAATTACTTTGAACATGAAGAAAGTTTTAATGAGAAAGCTCTTATGATTCTACGTTCCTTTGAAGAAAGACGATGGATCGGCTATGCTCCTTTTTAAGGACGATGAAAGACTATCAGGTAACGGGACTCCAGCTTTTTTAATATTTTATATAAATTATCTTCCTCGATAGAACTGAACATGTTTTTTACTGTTTTTATATCAATTCTTCCGTTACATAATAAAAGCAACCTGTATTCTTCAGGAGAAAGAATTACTCCTTCCAATCCTTCCATATCATCTGAAACCCTGTCAGGATAATAAAAATTTAATTCTTTTTCCTTTATATCTTCGAGCCTTACGGCAGATGTTTTAAGTAACAGATTGAAATAGGGATTGACAAACCTGTCTTTTGAGTAGAGATAGCTGTACCATGTGCTTGGCAGTTTATAGTTTAAAGCCAGTTCAAAATGTTTTTTTATTCTATTAAAGGGAATTTTCCCTGATTTAAAAAGTTCTTTGAAGAGAAGAGATATATGTTTTACAAAATCAAATCTTGCATTACTTATGGCATTTCGTGAGAGTGTTTCCGTCTCTGTTACAGGAAAGTCTTCCAGAGAAGTAAGATAAGGGGCATCCAGTATTTTTATGCCAAATCTGCCAGGCTCCTTTGATATAGCTGTATTGGGAAGAGGCATTATCGTACTTGTATATATGTCCATTAATCCAGGGGCAAATCTTATCAATTTTTCTGCATACTCTTTTGTTATAAGAAGTGTTTCTTCTGTTTCACAGGCGCCTCCTATTATAAAATTACCTGTCAGCTGAGGTAAATCAATATCCCTGCAGATTTTTACTACTTCTTCTATATTTGACAGAGTCATCTGTTTATTGTACATCTCAAGTGCTTTACTCCACCCGGATTCAAGTCCTATCTGCATTCTTGCCATTCCCGCTTCTTTCATCATAGGAACCATTTCCGGCCATTTACAGATAATAGAAGGGTGTCCTTCGGCAAACCATATAAAATCATATTTTTTTCTGAGTTCCTTCAGCTCTCTGCAGAACCCTTCTGTTCTATCATAGTTCAATGTAAAAGTATCATCGGCAAACCATATGTATTTTGCGGAAGGATTTTCTTCCAGTCCCTTTTGTATTTCTTCTGTTACTTTTTTCACACTCCTTAAACGAAGTGTTTTGGTATTTCCTCCTTCAAAACAAAAGGCACATCTGAAGGGACATCCTCTTGCAGAGAGAACGGGGAAATTGTATTTACGGGACTTATCCAGTAAATGAGATGAAGAAGGGAAGGGGAGACTGTCCAGATCCATTATAAGAGGCCGTGGTTCATTGCAGACCATCCGGCCTTTATCATCTAAATATAAAATACCTTTAATATCTTCTTTTTTTATTCTGTTAAAAGCCATATATTCAAGCAATTCGAAAAGTGTATATTCTCCGTCACCTCTTATTAAAAAATCACATTTCGATTTTTT
>CALARM010000861.1 GCA_937888925.1 uncultured Synergistia bacterium
AACTTATAGATTGCTGGTCACAGGCAAGAAAGCATTTTAAAGTCAGTCTGTCCTGTGACGAAATAAGAAAAAGATTAAAATTTTTCATTAAAGAGAACAATCTTCTATCGGATTATGACAGAAATATCATAAAAGAACTTCCTCTTACAGTTGATTGTAAAATAAAAGATTTTATAGAAGGGCAGAAGCCTGATATATTAAAAGAAGGTCTGGAATTTTACGGTATATCCCTTGATTCTGACTGTAAACCTGTAGAAGTTATGAACAGTGATACAGGCTTCGGCTTTCTTCTTGATGAGATGGATATAAAAGAAATGGAAGAAGCAGTAAAAATCACATCTCTAAAGTATCCTCTCGGGCTTATGACAGCAGGAGGACTTCTTACAGCAAATCCGTCTGTATCAGAAGACAGAAACCTGTGGAAGTTTCTCACTGTAACATCATATCATGGAACTGTCATATGGAGCTGGCAAATGACTATGATGGAAAAAGGACTTTTATATCAGGCCAAAAAGACAGCTTCTATAAATAAAGAATTATCTGATAAGATGAGATATCTGGCTACAGAACTTATAAAGATTGAAAATGCTATCGGAGAAATGAGAAATTTCGAGCTATGGACTATAAAAGGAGATAAAGATAAATTTATTGCAGTGCCATATGGAG
Organism: uncultured Synergistia bacterium; assembly: GCA_937888925.1. The sequence continues at coordinate 667 of CALARM010000861.1, forward strand.
AAGGAAGTGAAACAGAATCAAATGCGGTACAGCTATGGAGTACAGTTTCCCTTTCTCTTCTCAATCCGTTCAATGTGCCGTAAGAAAAAATCAGGAGACAATCCATGAAAAATACTATAAAGAAATCGGACCTTCAATTAAAGCTTAAGGATATGGAAGAAAAATTTAATAAATACAAAAAACTTCTTGATGGAGCGGCAAAAGCCACAAACAGTCTGGTTTCAGGAGGATATGGAGCCAGGGCTATTCATAAAGCAATGGAATATCTGGGTATTGCCACAGATGCAGACAGGGTATCTATTTTTGAATTTTCTAAAGATCCTCAAACAGGAGAAAGACTTATCAGCCAGAGATATGAATGGTCAAAGGATTCAATTGAACCTCAGATAGACAACCCGGACCTCCAGAATATGCCATGTGATAAATTCTTTCCCGGATGGGTTGATAGAAATGAAGCAGGAATACCGACAAATGAGATAGTCCGTAATATTGAACCATGCTCAAAATCAATACTGGAGCCCCAGGGAATACTATCAATACTTATAGTTCCCATATTGATTGAAGGGAAATTCAATGGTTCCATAGGCTTTGATGACTGTCACATGGAAAGAGTGTGGGATGAAAGTGAAATAGGAATACTCAGTGCAGTAGCAGGAACTATAGGAGTAGGAATAGTACGTAAAAAAGCAGAGGAAGAAAAAGAAAGAATGGAAAACCACCTGAGACAGTCTCAAAAACTGGAAGCTATAGGAACCCTTGCAGGAGGCATTTCCCATGATTTCAATAATATACTTGCAGCCATCATAGGTTATACAGAATTATCATTATCCCAGTTACCGGAAAAATCCCGTATAAAAGAGAATTTACAGCATATACTCAAAGGCTGTAACAGAGCAAAAAATCTGATTCACCAGATACTTACCTTCAGCAGACGAACAGAAACAAAAAAACAGCCTGTTGATATAAAACCTGTAATAAATGAAGCTCTTAAACTCCTGAGAGCAAGTCTGCCCAGAACTATTATAATAAAAAAAGACATTCAGATAAAACATTCTGTAATTCTTGCAGATCAGACAGAAATCTATCAACTTCTGATAAATCTTATTACAAATGCAGCCCATGCAATAGAAGATAAAAAAGGTGAAATTTATATATCCATCAAAAATATGGAAAAAAGTGAGGCCAATAAATACCTGGAAGTAAAAGATGGACATTACATAAGCCTTACGGTAAGTGATAATGGATGCGGTATAGAACCTGAACATTTAGACAGAATATTTGAACCGTTCTTTACTACAAAGACGGCCGGTCATGGAACAGGACTCGGTCTTGCCGTAGTTTACGGTATAGTTAAAAGTATGGAAGGTATTATTACTGTCACAAGTACACCGGGGGAAGGCTCAATTTTTCAGATTATCCTCCCCGGATTGGATGAAGTCATAAAAACTTCTGAAGAAAAAATACCGGCAATTACGGGGGGTAATGAACATATTCTCTTTATAGATGATGAGCAGGAAATTGCAGATATAGAGAAACAATTACTTGAAAATCTCGGTTACACAGTAACTGCTATAGATAATAGCCTTAAAGCACTGGAAATATTCAGAGAAAATCCCGGCAGATTTGATGTAATTATTACTGATTATACTATGCCATATATGACAGGACTTCAACTGGCAGATGAAATAAGGAAAATTCAAAAAAATATACCTGTAATTATGTGTACCGGTTACGGTGAATATGATGACAGTGAAAAATTTTTTGAAGCAGGTATCAATGAAGTACTTGTTAAACCTGTCAGTACTCACAATATTGCCGGAGTTTTACGTAAAGCAATTGCCGTTAAAGAAAAGAAAAAGCTTCTCAGAGGAGAATCTTCCATACTTTTTATAGATGATGAAAAAGATGTAATCGATATAAACATTTTTTTACTTGAAAAACTCGGCTATAAAGTGACCGGAACAGATAAGGCACTCGCCGGGCTTGAACTTTTCAAAAAAGAACCTTCACGATTTGACCTTGTCATTACAGATTATATGATGCCAGATATGACAGGTATTGAACTGTCAGAAGAAATAAAGAAAATCCGTAAAGACATACTTATAATACTATGTTCGGGCTACAGTGAAAACCTGAATATGGAAAAAGTTAAAATAGCAGGGATAAAAAAATTCTTACAAAAACCACTGAATATTTATACTCTTTCCACTTCCATACAGGAAGTACTTCAGGGTGGTAAAAAATAACAGGAAGAGATTGATAAAGTATGATATAATAGAATCGTAATGCGCAATGCGTAATGCGTGATGCGTAATGAGAAAAGGAGAAGATTTAACATGATACAATCAACTCATATCAATACAGATCCCGGTAATAATTATTTAATAGCAGGTCAGATAAAAACTCCACAGAAACCTTCGCAGATTCAGGAAAAATCAAACAGAAAATTAACTGAAGTTCTGAATGTTAATCTCGAGGAAACTCATAACCTGTATAATAAAGACAGAATAAAATTCAGTGAAATCATACCGGGAGCCAGTACCTCTGCAATTTCTGCAAAAAAAGATGGTTCTGATAATATAGAAACTAACCCATCTGCCGGCAAATCACCTTCTCCTCAGGCAGAAGCAACTGTTAACATAATATATACAAATGATTTGCATGGTTCCTTCCTGCCGAAAGAAAACGGAGATTCCTCTACAGGCGGTATGGCCTATACTGCATCTGTCATAAGGGATCTGAAAAACAAATCGGAAGGGAATTCACTTTTGTTGGACGGAGGAGACTGGTCACAGGGAAGTTATGAGTCAGGACTTACAAAAGGTAAAACAATGATAAAAGTTATGAATAACCTGGGATATGACGCAGCAGAAACAGGGAATCATGAATATGACTGGAGTAAAGAAGATCTGAAGGGAATGGCCAGAGAGGCAAATTTCCCTGTTCTCGGGGCAAATATTGAACAGGAAAAAGCAGGAGTCCTTGATGAAGTAAAACCATATACAGTAAAAGAAATAGACGGTGTAAAGGTAGGAATAATCGGTCTCATTACACCTGAAGTAGCAGAGCTCACAAAACCGCATAACATGGAAGGTCTGGCAGTACGTGATCCGAAAGAAACTGCGGCAAAATACATAAAGGAACTCAGGGGAAAAGGAATTGATACGATAGTAGTTCTTTCCCATCAGGGTGAAGAAGCAGATAAAGAGCTGGCCCGGTCAGTAGAAGGAATTGACGTAATAGTAGGAGGACATTCCCATACTGCCATAGATAAACCAGATGTAGTAAACGGCACATTAATAGTTCAGTCAGGGAGTAAAGGGGAATTTGTAGGCCATCTGGAAGTGTCTATAGATCGGAACAGCAAAAAAATTGTTGCTTCGAAAAATGAGCTGATCCCGGTAAATACAAAGGAAATAAAACCTGACAGTGAGGTGGAAAAGATTATAGCTCCAGTGCTTGAAGAAGCAAAAAAGAAACAATCGGAAGTAATCGGGACTGCAGAAGTAGACTTAAATCACAGTAACAGAGTCACAGAAAGTTCTATGGGGCATATTATAACAGACGGTATGAGAGAAAAAACTCATAGTGATATAGCCATAATCAACTCGGGAGGCATAAGAGGAGAGCTAAAAAAAGGTGATATAACATATGGAGGACTCTATAAAATACTTCCCTTTGAAAATAAACTTGTCACTATGAATCTGACAGGAAGACAGATAAAAGAAGTTCTGGAAAATACCCCCTGGACGGAAAAAAATGATCTTCAGGTATCAGGTATGACTCTGGATATAGATACGTCAAAGCCTGCAGGAGAAAGAATTGTATCTATAAAAACAGGTGATACCCCCCTTGAAATGGATAAAATTTACCGTGTTACAGCAGATGATTTCCTCGCAAACGGCGGTGCCGGTTATAACACCCTGAAAAAAGGAACAAATGTAGAATATGGCGATCTGGTAGTAGATACAGTAAGTGAATATATAAAATCACATCAACCATTTGATGAAGAGACACTTAAAGAAAGACGAATCAATTACAAATAATACGTAATGACGTAAGCATAAATAATACATATGTTTCGTGACGCGTAACGCGTAACGCGTGACGGGAGGAATACGTTTATTACATTACTTATGCTCAGGCCAGTAGCCAATCTACATCCCGGTAATCTCACATAATCACATAAATCCCTGTCATTTCTTGCTGTGAAGCTTTACAAATCTTTCTATAGATCTGTCATAAGTTCTTTCTACATCATCAGGGAAATAACATGCCGGCAATTCTCCCATAGATCTGTGATAATGAAGACAGGCACAGCAATTTCCTTTTTTTGAACATCCTCCATAGGAACAGTTGCAGAAACCAAGATTTTTCTTATAAGAATCACAATTTGTTGCCATATAATAATCACCTCAATATTGTCAGTGTTCAGTTACCAGTTACCGGTCAAAATAAGTTATCAGTTAAGATTATCAGTTATATTACCGGTTACCATTAAGAGGTCACCGATCACTGCTCACTGATTACTGGTCACTGCTCACTGATCACTGCTTTTCTATCCATACAGGAGAAGACCATGCTCTTTCATAGGGAATATTATTGGGCAGATTGTTGGAATTATTTTCCTGCCATACCTTTACACGATAATAGGCATAATCTTCTTTAAGGTTATCCTGATAATCAATATGAACTGTTAAATTATTTTCCGATTTATCATATAATATTGTTCCGTTTTTAAATATCTGCACCCTGGTTATATTAGCTCCTGAGCCCTGAGCCAATATATGGAGATTAACCTGTCCGTACTGACTGTTTGACAGTGATGCATTATGGGTAATGGTTCCGCCCATAGGTACTGTATCTTTTCCAAGCCTGGCAGTAAATTCCAGTTTAATCCTTGCGCCTGACGTGCCATAACAGTTCTTTCCCTTCAATCCGTTCCATATAGCCTGTCTGTCAATCGTGTTAACCCATACGGATGCAAGTCCTCCTGTCCAGTAACCGAGTCTTGTATCAACATTACTGCTTATTTCCTCGACATCTCCCGGTTTCCCGTAATGAGTGTCAGTTCCGCCTATAATACCGAGTTTATACCCCGGATTATGGGTGCTCAGCCAGCTTGTAAGGGCAGCTTCTACAGAACAGTTCTCCTTAAAATCATTTACTCTTTCATCGATACAGAGAGCAGATTCTGAACTTCCATGACGGGAATAAATCTCTGCTAGAGGCTGAATACTACTGTTTACATAGGTTTCACTCCAGTCAGTATTCATAGGGATAACAGGATTGTCGTAATCTGCCCCCTTTGCAGGATGATGGGGGATACATATATAATAACCTGATGCAGACGTGCTGTTAAGATAATCCCACAGTTCTGTCGGTAAATTATACACGTCAGAACCATATCCTCTCTGCGGTAGATGCTCATAATCAAAACAGATTATATTTTTATGGCCTGTGCCATCAGTTCTGACAGTATTTTTAGTATATTCAAAGGCAGGAAAAATTACAAAAGGCCTGGAATACGATATGGATTTTTCCTGTTCAATCATATTATTCCACTTTTCCTGCGTATATTCGCCGGGAGGTCCGTTTTCGGCATGATCGGTAATGGCCATAAAATCCAGGAGACTTACATCCCTTGCAAATTTACAGGCATCTTCCGGAGTAAGAAGACAACCTTCTTTCTCAAGAGCATCATTTGAATAGGTACTATGGGAATGTAAATCACCCCAGGCAGTAATCATACCGGCATAAAGCTGAGAATTACCGTCTTCATTACAGCCATATCCATCAGTAGAAATCACGACAGAACCGGATGAAGGAGTGGAAGTCGCCACAGGGGTTACTGAAGTATTCCCATTCCCACCGCAGCCTGACATAATAATTAACAGAATAAGGCTTACGAATATTTTATTTCTCAGCATATAAAAAAACCTCCTGCTATATCTTCTTTGATACTTTGGTGAGCATAAATTCATGACAGGTGCTCAGGTCAGTAATATATAATTATAGCAATAAATGATAAAATTGTCTATCCGGGATAACCTTCACTTATGTCTTCTCAGGTAAAGAACCAGTATCTGAGGTCTTGCACAGAATCTTACAGGCTTTATTACCGTTCCTGTGCCGTTTGATACAATAAGTTGAGTATATTTCGTATTTATAATACCTGTTCTGTATCTATCCCCATATTTAGAAGGAATAAAAGGAGTCCATAAACCGAAAAATGTAATCTGTCCCCCGTGGGTATGACCGCTTAACATTAAATCAATCTTATAATTATCTAATTCCTCTACATAATCAGGGCTGTGGGATAATAAAATAACAAAATCTTTTTCTTTAACATCTTTTACTGTGGGTTTTAAATCCTGTGTATCAGTCATAAGATCGCCCACGCCACCTATTTTTATTTTTTCTCCTTTTCTGTTTATCCACATAGCGCTGTTATCAAGATCTGTTATTCCTGCATCTTTCATTGACTGTAATGTCAGAGATTTACTCTGCCAGTGGTCATGATTTCCGAGAACCCCGAATTTGCCTTCAGGAGCATATAAATCTTTAAGCTCTTCAAAAACAGGCTTTATATATTTATTATCCCTGTAAACATAATCTCCGCCGAGAAAAATCATATCAGGTTTCAGTTTATTAACAGTATTTACAAGTTTTTTTACTCTCCCGCGGGAACAGAAAGGGCCATGATGGATATCTGTTATAAATACAATCTTCACACCGTGAAATGCTTCCGGTATATCTTCATCTGTAATATCAATGTCTTTTATCTGTAACCAGTACGGTTCGATAAAACTGTAACAGATAGCCAGAATCAATAATATTATCAGAGATGCAAAAAATTTTATTATTTTTCTTAACATATATCCAGAATTATTTTACCGAGTTGCTGTGGCATAAAAGAAACAGGGGGACTGCATTTTTCCGGATTAAAATTAACCAGTATAAAGGATTCTTTGACACCTTTACTCATATCTTCCGGAATCATACAGTGAATCTTTACAGTAGAACTTTCGCCATGTTTTATTACAAAGTCATTATTTTCAATCTTAATCCAGTCAGAAAGAGGGATCATTTCTCCCGCAAGAGTAATATCACGTCTTTCACCCAGATATGTTATCTGTAATTCCTTTGTTAATTCCTCTCCAGGAACAGCTTTCCCCATATTTACTTCATGAAAATCAATAAGAAAATGCTTTACATTAAAGGAACGAATTTTAATCTTCACAGATCTGTCAGATACGTCCAGATCAGGACATGATAGATAAACCTCTCCCATATGTTTTAAATCTGCAATGCACAATCGTGAATCTATCTCTACATCGACAGTAAAGATTTCTCCCGGAGGTATATTCAGTTCCGCTTTATTATCTTTAAAATAAAATTCATTACCTTCTTTATCTCTTACTCCGGGAATTTTTATCCATTTATCAAAACACGTCATCAATACCTTTACCGGCACATTATCATTGTTTTCTATATTAAATTCTCTGACGGTTCTGTTCCCTTTTATTATATTACCAATATCTATCAAATCGGGGTAAACTTTTATTATGTCAGTGTTTTTCTCAGATTTCTCCAGTAATTTTTCAGGAAGAAAGGTGCCGAGCAATATCTCTCTGATAAGTACCTCTTTCCTTAAAGGTTCGCATAATAAAATCTCGCACCAGTGATTGCCGGAAGAAACACTCAGACCGTTTACAAGAAATCTGACTTTTTTACTTTCTTCGGAACCAAACAGGATTTCTCTTTCAGAGAGCAGTTCAAGCCACTCGGAGATTATAATTATCTCCAGTTTTACATCACTTTTTTTTGGATTTTTAAATTCCAGTTCTATTTCTTTTTTTTCCCAGAAATG
>CALARM010000862.1 GCA_937888925.1 uncultured Synergistia bacterium
GCAATATAAGTATAATATAACTTAAAAAGTAAGTCAAATTTACAATGGCTTACTTCTGCCGAACACCTAATAATGGCTGTTCCAAAAGGTTTCTTTTGAAACAGCCCTGCACACGAACACTCTTTATCTTTGCTCCGGCACAGGTAAAGATCTTACAGATATTTCATATCTATTTTTATCTTTGCCTCTGTATCCAGTATCTTGATAAAGGTGATATTTTTACTTATGTTGTAGAACCATGTATCGGTCGGTGATGTATTGAGTAAGCTTCTGGATGGAACCGATGAGATTTTCTTTCTGTCAAACGATACAGAAGACAGTGGGCCATTGGCTCTCTGTGTTTCCGAAGGGGCGTGTAAGATTGTGACGAAGAAATATTTCTTATAGACAGGAGTATATTTGTCCGGGTAGATATTCAATCAGGTTTTCTGATTGCAATCCATCTTTCCTGCGGGCCGAAAAACCCGGACTGTTTCCATGGTTCTTCATGAGAAATATACGCCTCTTCCAGCCGGTTTTTTATATCTTTGAACCATTTGTTGAATTGTTCCATGAAATTTATTCTAGAAATTTATTTAATTCTTCTACCAGGATATGAACTGTTGTGGAAGGATTATTTTTTTCGGGATTATGACGCTTATAAATTTTTAGAAGTTTCCGGGCATACTTTATTGCTAGATCCTGTCTGGTGTGTTTTTTCAGGAATTTATACATATTCTTACTGTTTTTTTCGTATGCAAGATCGAATGGTTTTAATAATTCATTGCTCTGTATTTATATCCTCGAAAAAGAAGTCAAAATTGCCAGTATAAGGTACTGCTCCGTATTTGCCCAGAATATAATCTCTTGCATAGGATGCGTCATTCCTCACTTTACCTTTTGTTTTTGGCAGTTTATATTCTACCAGAGAATACAGATCTGTAACTCCGTAGGGATCCTTTTCCGTAAACCATATTTGATCTCTTCTGAAAAGTTCTTTTCTGAGTAAAGATAAGTCATGAGTGGCAAATATTAATTGAGCATTTTTTGAATTTTTATGAGAGTTAAATAATTTTATTATATTTTGTGTCAGTTTGGAGTGTAATCGTGCGCTTAATTCATCAACTATCAGGATTTTTCCATGAGTTAATGCATCTATAATAGGCCCGGAAAGATTAAAAAGTTTCTGTGTTCCATGGGATTCATTATTACTAAAATCGAATTCTTCAAATGCAGAAAATTCTTTTTTCTCATTATATTTCTTGTGTAAAGTATGTAGGCTTACAGCTTCAATTTTTTCAGACTTTTCTATTATATCCGGTGGAAAAATCTTTATTAATTCTTCCTGAAGAAATTTCACAGGCATATTTACCTTTTTCTTTTGAATGTCATTTATATCTATATCTGCTATGTTTAATAATTTTAAGATTTTGTTTTTAAAATCTCTATCATCAAGTTTCTCAATAGAAAAACCGGAATAGTTATCCTCTAACCCTGAGATAATCTTAAGTTTTAGAAACCATTCGAAAATTTTTGTGGAGATCTCCCCGTTAAATTGAGCAGCTACCGATAATAAAAGAGCATTTTCCCTGGTAAGATCTTTGAATTTCTTACCTTCTTTAAAATATGTTCCTATGGTAAAATCTTTCCCATCTCTTGTAAATAATCTTCTTTCCTTGTTTTTGGGAGAAGAAAAAAGCCATTCGGATTGAACTTTTTCCTGTTCAACTTCAAAACCGTATCTATATTCAATACCTTCCTGAATAAAAGTAATTTCAAAAAAAGAAGGTTTCTTATCCGTTTCACTGCTTAACCTGAATCTTTCAACACCTATTTTATTACCTATATTTGTTTCTTTAGAGGAACTCATGATAAAGAATTTCATAAAGCCCATAGCTTCAATCAAATTGCTCTTTCCACTTGCATTCGACCCGTAAATTACTCCGCTCTTTAATAAATTTAAATTACTGTTATCAATAGAAAAAATATTATCGTCCGGATGTTCCTTAATTGCACTGGCTACCATACTGAAGGTAACAATATCTTTAAATGATCTGTAATTTCCTACTCTAAATTCAATCAACATAATTTACTCCGTTATTTTTTGTTTTTTTATATCATATATCATAAAAATAAAATAATCAAGAATTTTGAGATTTTTTTACAAAAAGTGTCATTATTTTTTTAATATCTCTATTTTAAACCTTCTGATTTATTTTATAAATATCGTGTCTGTGATTTCTTCAGGGAAATATCACATGTTTCCCGTCTTTTCCCATTCTTCTTT
>CALARM010000863.1 GCA_937888925.1 uncultured Synergistia bacterium
ATTGCTGTAGATTATGAAGATGATATACCTGAGACTTTCTGGCTCTCCAGTGATGCTATGGAAGAAATTCAAAGTGAAGAAATTAAAGATGAGAAACTGAAACATGTCATTACAAAACTTTCAGAATATGTGGTAAGTAACAGTGAATTTATCGATGCCGATGACGATAACAGTGAAGATGTAAATGAAAAAGGCTGTTATCTTGCGTTTCAGTTTATTAAAAAAGATCCTGAATTTAAACTTACCGGATATATAAGTAAAGATGATACCCCTGTAATGGGATTGATGGTCAAGTTATACGATAAAGATTCCATGGAAGATTTTCTCGGTCTGGCCTTTACGGATAAAGAAGGATATTACGAAATAGCCTTTAATTACGAAGACTTTGTAAATTACCTGGATTCTAATGCCATACCGGAATTATTTATGGTAATATCGGAAATTGACAGAAAAACAGGAGATTTCAACAGTCTTAAAGAATTTGAATTGCCGGAGCCCGATGAGAACAGAGCAATCTCTTTTGATGCAAATATATAACATCGTAATGTGCGATACGTAATGCGTGATGTGTTGAAAAACTTCACGCATTACGTATCATATTATTTAAAAACTTCTTATTTAAAAACTTCATCAAGCCAGTCAAATACAACCTGTTTCATAAGACTTCGATTCATATTTATACAGTGTTCCGAAGCTCCTTCATTGAGAGGAGTTACGACAAATTTTTTCTCCGGATTTGGCAGACCGTCCATACACTCCTTCTGCTGTTTCTTTGTTTCTTCATTGACATATTCACCTTCCCCAATCAGATCAAGGAAAGGACATGTCACCTTTGACGGATCAAATTGAAATTTCTCATTTTTTCCAACCTGGCCTTTAATATCTGAAGGGTCAAGTCCCCAGCGCCATGTAACGACAGATATAATATTATGTTTAAACGGCGGCCATTTATCTATCTGTTCCTGTGTGTCTGTGGCAAAGGGCATTTGCTTGAACATGCGGTAATTGTCGACTACTGCGGCACTTACAACCACTGCTTTTATGCGCCTGTCAAACATTGCTGCACGGGGAACAAAATATCCTCCGTTACTGATTCCGAATACTGCCACTTTCTCCTGATCTACTTCAGGACGGTTGCATACATAATCCAGAACTGCCTTCATGGGGACTTCAGTATCATATCTGAAGAAATGTTTTTCCACAGGAAGCATACCCTGGCCCGGGAGATCGACTGTGAGAAAATTATAACCTCTTTTAACAGTTTCTTCTCCTATGTAAAAATAATTGTCTTCTGCAAAGGTTTCTCCTCCGCCGATCATAACTAACGTTTTACATTTATTGCCAGTTTTATCCGCTTTCATATAATATCCCGGCAATACCGTATTTTCAAAAGGAATTTCAACATATTCCAGAGGCGGGTCAAACAGTTTTCCTGCAGTCTGGAGGCAAAAACGGGCTTTATCTGCAAGAGGCTTGAATTTCGGATTATCAGGCATCATTGAAACAATAGCTGCCCTGTAACAGACACATGCTCTCCTGTAGGCGTCTCTCGCACTTATATTATGGCCTCCTTCAAGGGATTTTTTTGCCCTCTCTTCAATTCTGATAGCCATCTTTTCCCATTCCTCATGCCAGCTGTTCGGATCTCCGTCTTTTATCCTCCCTGCCACATACATGGCCTCACCGACTTCACACCCGCCGCCTGAAATGTTTCCCAGAACCCAGCCAAACCAGAAGTCCATTTCATCATCATTGAAATGAACCTTTACGTAAGATCTGTGAGCATCGTAATTCTCCTGCTGTTCCGATAAATTATTATGATCTGTAATACTGTTTGCCCTTTCCTCTGTATAGCCGGCACCGGCGCACATCAGCACACATATTATTACGACAACCCAGACCGATTTCCATGCTTCCCCTTTAATTTTCATTTTTGTATCTTCCTTTCTTCCTGTGAATAAAATATTAATAAACATTAATACTTATAAAGTTCCCTATGAACCAGTATTTAACATTTGAATCCACATAGCTCTTGAAACTATATTCCGAGTGTTCTTTCATAAGATATTTCCTTATATGTTTTTCATAGCAAAATTATACCTTAAATCTTAAAGAAATGGTAGAGGGATTTTTTTAACGGTGTAACAGGATTATGCATTATAAAAAATAATTTATGAGAAAAGATTTTTTGCTTTTTTTTGTTTTTCCGTAATCTATCATATCATCAAGTTTTTGCAATGATTTTTCTTTCAACTGTTCTATTGTTCTGTATCCCATCAGGAGTTTTATATAATTTCTTTTTATGAGTATTTTTTTTAATTTACCACATGGTAATTCTTCAATACAATCGTATTTCCCCAGGATTTTTATACAGATTTCGATTGTTTTATCCTGGCCCGATCGTCCAAAAAGTATTTTACCTGTTTCTTCCGGATTAATTAACAGAATGTCTTTCGACTGCTTCAGAAGATAGGTATAAAATTTTTCTATCACCTTTTTCGGCGGGTACATTTTGCTTATAAAATATTTTCTCATAGCTATGTCGCCATGTCTGAAGAGCAGTAATGCATAGGCCTGTTTGCCGTCTCTTCCGGCTCTTCCTGTCTCCTGATAATAATCTTCCACAGTCGGGGGAATAGAGTAGTGTATTACAAATCTTATATCTTTTTTATCTATGCCCATACCAAAAGCATTTGTAGCCACTATTATATCCAGTTCATTATTCATAAATTTGTTCTGTATTTTTTCTCTCAAATCTTTATGAAGTCCCCCATGATAACCTTCTGCATTCAGACCCCAGCTTTTAAGTTTTACCGATAAAACTTCGACTCCTTTCTGTGTATATGTATAGATTATGCCACTTCCCGGATCTGAAGAGAGATATTCCCACAGAATCTCGTCTTTTTCCATGTTACTTCTTACGTTTTTAACTTCATAGATAAAATTGTCTCTTGCCAGTCCTGAAATGATAACAGAAGATTTTTTCATGTTAAGATTCTTTACAATATCCTGCCTTACTATCTCTGTGGCAGTTGCTGTAAGTGCTAAAACAGAACCCGGATGGCAGCAGGAAATTAAATCTTTTAATTTCAGATAATCTGGCCGGAAATTATGTCCCCATTGGGAAATACAGTGTGCTTCGTCTAC
>CALARM010000864.1 GCA_937888925.1 uncultured Synergistia bacterium
TCTTAACAGGACATTCACTTGTGCAAAATCGTGCCATAGCAGATGCCATACAGATGGAGTTGAAAGAAGAGAATCTAACAATGAGACGGGAAGGATATGAAGATGGCACATGGATACTAATGGACTATGGCCATATAGTTATCCACATATTCCAGGACAGCACAAGAGATTATTATGACATAGAAGGGCTGTGGGGCGATGCCGGTAGAGTAAGTTTACCGGAATTTATAGAATAAGACTTCTTTAATTTATTATATCTCCTATAATCCCTGCAATCTCTGTAATTAATAAATCTACCTTAATTAATTATTACCGGAAGAACGAGTTTTTGCATAGTCTTTCCCTAATATGATGGTTATGTCCGAAGTACCGGACGGTTCGGAGGAATTATTTAATATCTCCGGTTTTCCAATTATAGCAACAATACCTGCTACAGACCTGTCGTCTAATTTCTTGGAATTTATTATAATCTGACTTGTCTCATAATCATCTCTGTCTGCATTTTTCACTTCCGTAATTTTAAATCCTCCGATAGACGTCAGTTGTTCTTCCAGACTTTTTGCTATCCCGGCTTCAGTGCTGCCGTTGAGTATTTCCACAGATGGTTCAGGTATTTTTCCCATTAAATATTCATCAATACAGTTCTGAAGCTGAGTTTCATCTATTACCTGATAACTTACACCGCTTGAATCGTCACCATAAGTCGGAAGGGTACCCATTTTCACTTCATTCATATTCATATGTTTATAGATATTGGTAAGAGCAAGTAATTCAGTAGTTGAAAAATTTGTATCTACATTCTCAAGCACTGTCTGAATTAATTTTCTCAGTTCATTGATGCCGGTTATTTTTGAAGCTTTGCTTTTAACAGCAAACATAACCTGTTGCTGTCTTCTGATTCTCCCCAGGTCTCCTTCATCATCTTTTCTGAATCTTGAATATTGTACAGCTCTATCACCGTCAATAGTCTGCCATCCTTCTTTAAGATGTATATGAAGATGTCCCCAGTTATCATCATAATCCATATCTTTTTCCACATAAGTTTCCACACCGCCCAGGGCGTCTACCAGTTTGGGAAGAGCCTGTGTTCTGACTACGACATAATAATCTATAGGTACTTTGCAGACTTCTGTAACAGTCTTACTGGCAAGTTCAATACCTCCCAGCGAATAGGCAGCATTTATCTTTTCTTCATAATATCCTGGAATATATACCCTCGAATCTCTTGGAATAGATAATAAACCTACAGTTTTTTTATCAAGATTAAAATTAGCTATCATTATAGTATCTGTCCTGGCACCTTTGGTATATACAATGTCCTGTTCCGTCCAGTTATTATCAAGTCCTACGACAAGGACATAGAGATTTCTCTTATCTGCAGGGAAAGTATTTTCTCCCGGTATTCCAATAGAAGGAATAATATTAGAAATGAATGGATGATTCTGCGTATTTTCACGAGTCATAAAATAATTCTTCAGTATAACTGCTAAGCCTATTAAAATGAGGATAGATATAAACAAACCTGTCAAAAATCTGAGAAAATAAACACGCCAGTTTCCTTTTTTCTTTTTACTGTTGTCCTGTGCCAAATTTAGTTCTCCTTTCAATATAACAAAAACAGGAAATATAGTGTATTTCAATCTAAAAGCTCCAGAACAAAAAATTAATTTGTTCTTCTTTACGGTGCTAGTTTACCAAATTACAGAAAAAAAAGCAAATTTTCATGTATCTGACCATAAGCATGTAATAAAAGTCTTCCTCCCGTCACGCGTTACGATAACAGTTATATATTATTTATGCTCACCACAGTATTATAAGAGTATAAAATTTCTTATAACCAGAAGTAATCCGCTCTTTAGTGTTACGGAACAGGGTATCTGCAAAATCTCATTACTTATTCCTCTTGTCTCTCCGGCATAAAGAGTCTCACTCTCAAGAGGATATTTTAAACCTGATGTAACGATACCTGTTACTTCACCGCTAAAAGGAATAAGAGAAACAACATCACCAACAGTACCGGAGTCAATATATAAATCCTTCCATACAAGATCAATTCTCTGATGACTATCAATAATTACCACAGGAATACCAGTGGTAAAACCTTTATATAATAAATGAACATTTCCGAGAGCATGATCAAAACGTCCGCCGAGTGCTCCTGTTATAATTATCTCGTCAGGAGAAACATCTCTGGCAACTTCAATTGCAAGTTCCGTATCTGTCTTATCTTTTTCTCTGGGGAACGACAGTACCTTACAGGAAAATTTATCAATATTCCCATCATAAGAGTCCATGTCTCCTACTATCAGGTCAGGAGTAATACCAAGATACTCGGCATTTTTTAATCCTCTGTCTGCACATATTATATAATCGTCTTTCGAAAAAAAATTAAAAAAAAATTCTCTCTCCCCTGCTATACCACCTGCTATAATTACAGCCCTTTTAAATTTCAAAATACAAAACTTCCTTTCTGATTTCTCTATTTCTACACAAAAATAATTTGCAAATTGTTACGGAGTTAACTATAATATGTTATTAAAAGGATTAATATAGAGAATGTCGAATTTTTGATTTTCTACTTACTGAATTTTAAATCCTTTAGAGATAAATGTCAAAGAAATTAGTGAAGAGTGAATGGTGAAGGGTGTTGTAATATTATGGGAAATTTAAGAATATCAGGGGGCACGGCAAAAGGCAGAGAGATAAAGAGCTGTAAAGGTCTTCATGTTCGTCCTATGCTCGGACGAATAAAGAAGTCATTGTTTGATATTATTCAGAATAAAATAAGAGGAGCAATCTGCCTGGATCTTTTTTCAGGTACTGCAAGTATAGGCCTTGAAGCTATCAGCCGCGGTGCATCTAATGTTACCTTTATAGAAAAACATCGCGAAGCGGTAAACATAATCAAACATAATATAAAATTACTCGAATTTGAGAAGCAGAGCAACCTGATAGAAGGCGATGTTTTTAAAGTTCTGAAAACAATAGAAGGAACATTTGATATAATATTTCTGGATCCTCCCTTCCCGGAATTACATACAGAAGAAGTGATGGAAATATTATCGGAAAAAGAATTGCTCAAAAATACCGGTATCCTTGTAATACATTACCCCGTATATAAAAACTATTCAGAAAAAATAGGAATACTGAACTGTACCAGGAAAATAAAATATGGTCAAAATTTTCTATCATTTTATACAAGGGATGAATGAACTCAAACTAAAATTTTATCATCCCGTCACGCTTTACGTGTCACGTTTCTAAAAAAGGAGGAATTTATCATTACTGTTCATAAAGTATTAGACGCAATTCAGGAAGCCATAAAAAAT
>CALARM010000865.1 GCA_937888925.1 uncultured Synergistia bacterium
AAATATTTGCCTTTGCTATATACATATAGGAATTTGCGTCAAAAAACTGCATCCTTCCGAGGACAATGTTTTCAATTTCTTTTTCCACCAGGAATTTCCCATGAAAACTCCTGTATGGGTTTTCATATTTCTTGAATTCAGGGTCGGCAAATTTCCTGCCGAAGCTTTCTTCTGCCCATTTATCAGTTCTGGTTGCAACAAGAAGATTTTTAAAGGCAAGCAAAAGGCCCCTCTGAGGAGGTTTTTTATCGTAATAAGCCCCTCCCCTCCAGTCCGGGTCAAGCATGATTGCATCAATGCCGAGCTGATTGGGAACCATTATGCCAAAAGGTCTTATCATAGGAGTGGCAGCTACAGAGATGATTTTTTCCACATCATCGGGGAAAAACCTTCCCCACATGAAAGACTGAAGGCCACCCATAGAAGGACCTGCCACAAGTTTTAGCTTCTTTATGCCGAGACTGTCCAGTAATTTTCTCTGAAGTCTTACCACATCTTTAATGGTAAATATAGGGAAATACATGCCATATTCCTTACCTGTTACAGGGTTTATTGTAGCAGGTCCTGTGGTTATAACATTGGGATTATAGCAATTTATATTTGACAGCACATCCGAACTTATGACAAAATATTTATCCGTATCTATGGCTTTACCGGAACCTACAAGATTATCCCACCAGCCGGGAGCCGGCTCGTTTTCTTTATATTTACCTGCCACATGACTTGTGCCTGTAAAAAAATGACATATCATAACGGCATTATCTTTTTCTTCATTTAGTGTGCCATATGTTTCATAACCTATTTTTACCGGTATGGATACATCTGCCTCTTCGAAATAAAATTCATCAAGAGAAAAGCACTTTTTTTCAACAATCATCACAGGGTTCTCCTTTCAGAATCAAGATAAAAATACTGAATTACTATAGCACATGGAGGGTTTTTTGACAATAAATTGAAGCTATGTTATGATAAATCACCCGGAATTTATAATGGGCACTATACAGACAGATGACGGTTCAGTTATGCCCGGAATGACAAAATAATCCCCGCGTAACGCGTTACGATTCTCATATAAGGAGTTTTTATGGATACAGGCACATTACATGTATGTGGCCAGTGCTGCACAAAACTTGAAAATTGCACTGTCATAGCAGGACGGGATAAAATACTGGACGATATAAATATTCATGTCCACTGTGGTGAATTTACGGCGCTCATAGGCCCGAACGGTGCAGGGAAAACAACCCTTTTAAAAGTAATTCTCAGAGAAATTCCATTTACAGGGAAACTACATTTCCGGGACTCCATAAAAAAGAGACCTGACAGACCTGTAATAGGCTATGTACCTCAGAAACTGGATTTTGATCTTACTTCTCCCGTTACAGTTCTGGATCTGTTCAGTTCATCTCTTAACAGTCGTCCCATGTGGCTCGGTTATACGGCTTCAATCATAAAAGAAACAAAAAAGATGTTATCCATAGTAGAGGCAGACCATCTTATAAACAAAAAAATAGGACATCTCTCTGGCGGAGAACTTCAGCGTGTTCTCCTGGCACTTGCTCTCAGTCCGGTACCGCACCTTCTCTTACTCGATGAACCGGTATCAGGCATGGATTTATCAGGTATTGAAATATTTTATCGCATGCTCTCAAAGTTCAGAAAGAAATATGATCTTTCCATCATATTTATTACTCATGATATACTGGGAGTCGCTCAATTCGTAGACAGAATAATATTTCTTAACCGCACTGTAATCTGTGACGGAACCCCTAAAGAGGTTTTTGCAAATGAAATATTTCAAAAAACATTTAATATCAGTTGTATGCCTGATAATCTACCTGACAGAATTTTAAGAAGTAAAAACAAAGATTGAATCCGATTTTCTATAAACGGAGATAAACACAATGGAATTATGGTATCGTTTTGTTGAATTACTGCCCTTTTCATGGGTAGAATTCGATTTTATGAAAAATGCCCTGCTGGCAGTAATTTTAATATCTTTCCTCTTCGGTCATTTAGGTGCCATGGTAATAAACCGTCAGATGGCATTTTTTTCCGATGCCATAGGACATGCCGCCCTCACAGGGCTTGCCATAGGAGTTATACTGGGCCTCAATGAACCACTGTGGGCCATGCTTGTATTCTCTGTAATACTCTCACTCTGTATAACATGGCTTCGGAAAATCAGCTTCAGTTCTGCCGATACCATTATAGGTCTTTTTATGGCTTTTTCTATTGCCCTGGGAGTAGTACTTCTTTCCAGAGGAGGCAATTTCAATAAATATTCAAAATATCTTATAGGTGATATACTCAGTATAACAAAACAGGAAATAACGGGGATTATTATAATAATCATACTCCTGTTAATCTTCTGGTTCTTCTATTTCAACAGGCTTTTTCTCATGAGCATAAATCCGTCCCTTGCAAAAAGCAGGGATGTAAATATATGGCTTCTTGATTTTCTTTTCTCTTCCCTTGTTGCACTGATGGTAACGCTGAGTATTCAGTGGATTGGTCTTCTGGTAATAAATTCCCTTTTAATATTACCTGCTTCAACTGCCAGAAATATCTCAAAAAATTCCTTCCAGTATCTCTGGTTTTCTGTGGTAATAAGCCTGATTTCTTCTTTAACCGGTCTGGTAACATCCTTTTACTGGGGAACTGCTACAGGTGCCACTATAGTCCTCTTTGCAATGGGTTTATTTATCGTATCCCTGGCCTTTAAAGTAAAATTCAGTAAATCATAATAATCGTAATTTGTTACGCCAGGTAAGATAACCATCAACTCCTATAGTTCTTCCTGACTAGTCCTCCAATAAAAAAGACGAACTATTTCTATAGTTCTATTGATTTTTGAACTAATAATATTCAAGAAAAAATACTACTCTCATACAGATAAAACTGGTTTATCAGGAGAATAGTAAATTTATTCTTCTCCTGTTATACTGGTAAAAAAATGAATTAATTTTTACAGGGGAGAATGCTCTATGTTAGACCACTTACTGGTACACAGTGTTTCAATAACAGGCATATTAAATAATATTCTTAATCTGGCCCCGAGAGAAGCTTCATGGATAATATTTCTGTCAGGATTATTAGTTGGTATAGTAAAAATAAACGAGCTATATGAATCTTAAATCTTTTATTATCCTGAAGATACACTCCACAGTCAATTATCTCTCTATAGTCCGTTCATTTATTTCATCTGATCAAGAGAATCACACAGTGCTATAAGGCCGAACTTCATTTTAGGTTTTTTCAGGGTTCTAAATTCAGTATCAGGCACCACTGTAAACTGAGATTCATGTTTCGAGAAAAAATGATAGGCTTCAGGAGGAATATTTGCAGTAAATGCTTCCACCTGCCACAGGGTTGTAACAATCTCACCGAGAAATCTGGATACTACTTCCTGTCCTGCGATAAGTTTTGCTTCACTGGAAGGATAAATTATGGCAGGAGAAAGTCCTTTATCATTAAAAATATAACCTTCTTTTTCCATTTCTTTCCTGATAGCTTTGATGTCTTCAGCTGACAGTTCTTCAGATGCTTCGATTGCATTTTTAGAAACAATTACTGTACTGTCTTTCGGATCTTCCATTGTTTTTTCTTGCACCCTGGAAGTTGTATTCTTGTGAACCCCTTTTGTACCGCTTAATTTTTCAATCATCACCATTACCCTCCTTTCTATTCCAGCGTTTAATTTACTTTTGATGGTAACTACTACAAATATTAATTATATGTAAGCGTTCAGCTATCAGCAGACAGCAGTCAGCTTTTACAGGAATTACATAATAAATGTCGTTAAATATTTTTTCAGACTGATTTACACAGTCAGGCTTTGTAAGTTTTAGCTGATAGCTGATAGCTAACTGCTGAACGCTTACAATTATATATTATATGATTACTCACTCTTATTCAACTATTATTTGTTAATTAATTGTTAACAAATTTTTCGAATTATTCTAACCGGATTTATTTGAGTTTTCCGCTATAACCTTCAAGTCTTAAAAGCTTTTCTTTCAGGTGTAAATTGCTCTCTGTTTTACCGGCATATCCCGTAAGTTTTCCATCTGTTCCTATGACTCTGTGACATGGAACTACAACAGGGAAAGGATTGGCACGATTGGCTCCTCCTACTGCTCTTGAAGCTTTCGGTTTTCCTATCTTTTCTGCTATATCTTTATAGGTTCTTATTTCTCCGTAAGGAATTTCTCTGAGAGTCTTCCAGACAGAAATCTGAAAATCTGTACCTTTCATATCCAGCACAATGGTAAAATCCTTTAGTGTTCCATCAAAATAAGAGATAAGCTGTTTTACCACTCTCTCATTCTGTTCGTAATTTTCTACTCTTTCAAATGACGGGTAATATTTTTTTATCCATGCAAAAAAATCTTCCTCTCCTTCTCCACCTCCGGTAAGGCTTATCCTGCAGAGACCTCTGTCAGAAGAAGCGATAAAAATTTTCCCTATTTTCGAATCAAAATTCGTATAAAAAATTTTATTCATAAATTACTCATCTCCTCTGTTATTTGTAATGAATCTAACTATAATTTATAACAGAATTTAATAATACATGCAACAGAACCTTAGTATCGTAACAGGTAAAAGGGTACCCGTAAAAAGCTTCTGCCTGGCAGGCTCTGGAGA
>CALARM010000866.1 GCA_937888925.1 uncultured Synergistia bacterium
CGGCTCTTTAGCTTCTTTTGAAAAGGAAAATATAAAGAGAATAGCAGCCAGAACTATATAGGCAGCAGTAAATTGATATGGTATTTGTTTTGCCACACCTTCAAGGTTCCATGGCAAATACATATTTCCATTGGGCATAGCAGAATGGATGATACCGAAGAACGTAAGAGCTGCTGCTATTAAAATAAATACACAGGCATGGCGTATCTTTCTGTCAATCATAAAAGAAACAAAGGCTCCCCATAACATGGCAGTAAGGATAAATCCGTTCCCTAAAGCCACCGTTACAAGTATTTCAGGCAATTCCTTACCTCCCGTATTTGAAAGTAAGGCCTGAAATCTTTCAACAGGAACAATATCAGGGGTAGAATATTTTATAGCAAGAAGTCTTGCCACAGTCGGGAAATAAGCGAAAGCAACAGCAGGGGCATGAGCTGCAGGACATGCCATAAAAGCCTGGGACATGATTTCCAGAGCAACAAAAATCAAAATCGGAGCAAGTACTGCTCGTGGTATAAGTTCTACAATAAATGAGACATAGCCGAATATGCCTCCGAGCCCTATAAAGAGACCTGTAATTATTGTGTATCCCACCCTGCTTCCCATAGCTTTATAGGCAGGCTGTCCTATATAGGGTGTTGACTGTGCAACTCCTCCGAATATACCTGCAAGCAATGTGGCAATGGCCTCTGTAAGAAGAATATCTCTTGTGCTGAAATCATCTCCTGCCACTCTGGCACTTTCTGTAACATTTATGCCTCCCACCACTGTAAGTATTGCAAAAGGCAGAGCAATGGGAAGATATGTAAGAGCATCTTTTAATCCATAGATGAAACCGATATTAGGAAAGGGGATACCAAAATGTAATTCCATTACGGGAGCCTTGTAGGTGCATCCAACCAGACCCTGCGGGCCGAGTATATAGTAAAAAATCGTTCCCACACATACTGCAGAAAAGACACCGGGAATATTCTTCGGAAGCTTAATTCTGGCTATGAGATTATATAAAATAAGACCCATAGCAATCATACCCACAACAGGAAGGCCGAATATATCGACGAGAGGCACAAAACCTATAAGAGCAAGACCTATACCTGCAAGGGATCCGAGAAGACCTGCCTGAGGTACTGCTCTCTGTACCCATCCTCCTACAAACGAAAAGATCAATTTAAAAACTCCAATGAGAACCATTGTAGCCATTCCAACATACCAGGTCATAGTGGCTGCGTCCTCTACATTCATACCCTTTCCCTTCATATAGAGAAAACATGGTCCGAGAACCGTAAGAGCAATACCTATGGTAGAAGGTGTATCAAGACCCAGAGGCATGGCAGTGACTTCATTATTGCCTGTTTTCTTTGCCAGTCTGATAGCCATCCAGCTGTAAACAAGATCACCGAATAACACTCCGAGAGCAGTGCCGGGAAACATCTTTTGATAAACTATATGGGCAGGAAAGCCAAAACCGAATACCAGAATACCGGCCAGAAATGACAGAACTGTCATATTATCAAACATAAGACCAAAAAATCCGTTTAAATCACCGGGAACAAACCATTTGTAACCACTCTTTTTTTCCAAAATTATTTCTTCCTTTCTTTAATAAATAATGAGCAGTGAATAATAATTTTTTTACTCACTACTCACTACTCACTACTCACTATTCTATCTTTCACTGGGATCATATGGCACACCGCTTGCCGCAGGAGGTCTTGACCTGCCTATAACTCCTGCTATGGCTATAATCGTAAGCACATATGGTATCATAAGCATAAATTCTGACGGTACAGGCACCTTGCCCTGAAGAGTACTCTGAAGATTATCACAGAAGCCGAAGAAAAGACATGCTCCAAGGGTTCCCCAGGGAGTCCACTTACCGAATATGAGAGCGGCAAGAGCAATAAAACCCCGGTTTGCAGTCATACCTTTAGAGAAAAGACCGCTTTCACCTATGGAAAGATAGGCTCCTCCTATTGCGGCAAGAGCTCCGCTCATGATAACACAGAGGTATCTTGTAAGATAGACATTTACCCCTACCGTATCGGCAGCTTTCGGGTGCTCTCCCACTGCACGGACCCGAAGACCGTACGATGTTCTGTAAAGAAACAGATGGGTAAGGCCTACCAGGACAAAAGCCATATATATGAGAAAATATTTACTTAAAAAGAAACTCTGCCTTTCAAAAGTAACGGCAAGAGGAGGGGTGGCACCGGGTTTACCGTATATTACAGGTATTAAATATTCTGTCGCACCTGCTGCAAATATATTAATTGCAGTACCGCCGACTATCTGATTGACTTTAAATTTTATGCTTAAGACACCATGAAGTAAACCCATGAGAGAACCTATAATTATGGCTCCCAGAAGACCAATCCAGAGACTGCCTGTAATATGGGTAAAAACAACGGCAGAGAATGCGCCTGTAAGCATTATTCCTTCAAGGCAGATATTTACGACACCTGACCTTTCGGAAAAAAGCCCTCCAAGTGCAGCATATATCATAGGAATTGCTTTGGTTATCGTAACAGTTATTAATGACCAGCTTATAAGTTCTAATAAAATCAAATCTCTTTACCCCTTTTCAGTGACCAGTGA
>CALARM010000867.1 GCA_937888925.1 uncultured Synergistia bacterium
AAGAAGAAAGAAAGAAAGTGGATTTCGACAAGCCTTCAAGTGTTGATATGGATGAGCTATATTATACACTTGCAAAGATTAAAAAGAATAATCTCAGTGAAATAGCTATTCCCAAATATGATTTTAAAGATCATGTAAGAAGTAAGGATAAAAAAATAGTTACCATAAAGAAAATAGTTATTATTGAAGGGCTTTTTATCTTTACAGATGAAAGGGTAAGAGATCTATTTGATTATAAAATTTTTGTTGATTCCGCGTCAGGTGAGAGGCTTGCAAGAAGGCTTGACAGAGATGAAAAGGTAAGAGGCAGGGATAAAATGGATATTGTTGATCAGTGGAGAAGAAATGTAGAGCCAGGATTTCAGAAACATATAAGATTTACCAAATCCTATGCTGATTTTGTCATTAATTCCCGTTTCGAAGAACCTATAGATCAGCCTTTTTTGCAGAAACCACTTCAGGTTTTCGTATCTGCATTGAAATATATGTTAAAAAAATAAGATTTTTATATCAGTCAGTCCTGTGTTTATATGATGTATGTTCCTCGCGTCACGCGTCACAGCTATTATTTATAATGTTCGTTCCAGGGCATAGGTGTGGTAAGAGGGTTATAATCAAAAGGATCATCTATTTTACCGGTAGGTCGTGGTGTGGCATTCCAATTTTTACTGACAGGATATTTTCCCGGTTGAAAGTCCAGTCCGTCAGGTTTTACAATAATAATAGGTTTCCCTATAACATCATTGAATATATAACTTATATGCAAAAAATTCAGACTATCAATAACAGATATATATAAAGTCTGATATTGATCCAATCTTAAAAAATCGTCTGGAAGAATCTCTTTATTCACTATAAATTTTCCTGTAGAATAATCATAATAAGAGTTTAGTCCGAGTTTTTTTAAAAAATCTTCTGCAGGAACATATAATTTTTTTGAAGTATCATCAAAGGTTATATTCCCATTAAAGGGTTTATCTTCAATAGAAAGAGGATAGGGATATTCATTTACAAGAGATATGCCCTGAAGGGATTTTACATCTCTAATAATATTAACAGTGCTGGCTATTAAAGGAGTAGGCATTGCATTCTTTTCTATGGAAAGCTTATATTCATTTAATTCATGTTCATATTGTTTTTTTCTGTCTCCCTCTGATAAATTTATAAGAGTAGTTAAAATACTTTTATATTTCTTCATTTGATTTTGTGTATAGAATATTGTTTTTGCTTTTTCAAGCCAGTTTATACTCAGATCTGTCTGACTCAGATAATAATAGCATCTTGCTATGCCGTAATATGCCAGACCCAGTTCAGGATTTAGTTGTATTGATTTTTTATAGTTTTTTATTGCGCCATAGTAATCCTTTTTATATTGATAGGCATTACCCATTAGAAAATAAGCAGTGAAAGAGGTCTTATTTTTCCCTATGGCTTTCTGTAATACAGTTATTGCACCATCATAGGAGCCCTGATTTGTCAGATCTATTGCTTTTTGAAGAAATGCTTCTATATCTTCTGATGCAAAAATATTAATGGTTATGTAATTTAGAGCTATAATTATAATAAGCAAATAAATATATGTTTTTTTCATAATTTTCTTTCGTGACGAGAGGATTGGATATGGGTCTTGACCTTTATTATATATTATCATAATCTGCTATGTATGTCCAATATAAAAAGGGATTTTCCTGGTTCGGCAGAAATATTTATATGAGAATCGTTAAATGTGAAGAGTGAAGAGATGAATATTTTTTCATTTTTCGTTGTGCCACCCGGTCATAGCAGTTAGTTTCATAACAATGGCCATAATCGATTCGGTTACAACAAAGAATGAGAGGCTATTCCTCCCGTCACGTGTTACGCGTTACGGATTATAAGGAGATGAATTTATTTGTTTTTCAATCCAGGCACAGTTCTAAACGGCAGGTATGTAATAAATAAAATTCTCGGTCATGGTGGGATGGGCGCAGTATATCTTGCAACACATGTCAATCTCGGTACAGAATGGGCTGTAAAACAATTACTTGATCTCTTCGGGTCTGATGCAGATAGCCAGAATGAAAAACTGCGTGCAATAGAACAGTTTAATATAGAAGCGAAAATGCTGGCCAGACTGGATCATATAAATCTTCCTAAAGTTATAGATTTTTTTGAAGACAGTGGTTCTTATTTTCTTGTTATGGAATTTATAAGAGGTAGAACCCTTGGCGAAGTTGACAGAGAAAATATCGGGCTTTTACCGGTAGAAAAAATACTTTCCTGGGCAATACAACTCTGTAATGTTCTGGATTATCTTCACAATCAGAAACCACATCCTATAATATTTCGTGATATGAAGCCTGAAAATATCATGATTACTGATAATAATACAATAAAACTTATAGATTTCGGTATCGCAAAGATTTTTAATCCTGCTTCCCAGACAGGGACTATAATAAGAGGTACAGGCACTCTGGCTTTCTGCCCTCCCGAACAATACGGAACATCCGGCACAGATCCAAGAAGTGATATATATTCACTCGGAGCCACTGTTTATGTCCTTCTTACAAAACAGAAATGTCCTGTGTCTATAGACAGGCTTATTAATAAAGCTCC
>CALARM010000868.1 GCA_937888925.1 uncultured Synergistia bacterium
AGAGAATTTTTATAGGCCTCCATAACCATATTTGACATATCATTCCAGTAATTTAACTGTGCGTTGAACATTTTTTGTTCCTCCTTGTTTTTATTTATTATTTAATGTAATCATATTACATCAACTTCATGAAAATGTCAATAGTTTTTTACGCAAATGCGAAAAATATTTTTCGCATTGCAACATAAAAAAACAAAGGTCTACAAAAAAATCATTAGCAATCCTTGTAAAACAAAGAGAAATAGAGGCATATAAAAATTGTCTAAAAATCACGCAATCACTAAAAAACAATAAATTTATTTAGCACAAGCACAACAATACAGATAATAAAGGATTTTATTCTTTTAGAAAGAATCTTAAAAATTATTGTAAGGTATGGAGCACTTTTGAGCACTTTTCGAATAGGCTCTTATTACCGTCACAGATAAAATGGTTATTAATTTACCTGGTGCAGTATTTAGTTTTATGATTTATTAAGGTTTAAGTGGTTATCACGCGCTACTGGTTTATATCACTGCGCATCACGCATCACACATCACGCATTACGAGGTATTTATTTTGTTTGTAACACTATCACTTATTATTTTAATGATACTTATCAATGCCTTCTATGTTCTTGCGGAATTTGCCACTGTAGGAGTAAAAAAATGGAAAATAAAACAACTGGCAGAGGAAAAAAACAGATTTGCCATGTATATGCTCCCCATAGTGGAAGATAACAGAAAAACAGATCAATATATTTCTATATGTCAGATTGGAATAACACTTTCAAGCATTATAGTAGGTGCTTTAAGCCAGTCTGCTCTGACTCCAGTCGTCACATCTATTCTTATAAAATATGGCAATTGTCAGGAAAGCCTGGCTCTTTCTGCCTCTGTTATAACAGTGTTAATATTTTTTACAATAACACAGATGTTATTCGGAGAGATTATACCAAAAACCATTGCCCTTCAGTATCCGACAGCATGTGCTATTTATACCGTGCTGCCTATGAAATGGTCTGAATTCCTGTTTTCCTGGTTTATATACATATTGAACGGCAGCGGTATATTAATTCTCAAATTGATGAACGTTCCTCTCACGGGTCACAGACACATTCATTCTCCGGAAGAAATAGAAATGATTATTACAAAGAGTTACGAAGGAGGATTTATTGAAACATACGAACATAACAGACTTACCAGGGCTTTAAAAATCACGGATATAACGGCGAGAGAGTTGATGATAGCAAGAAATTATATATCGGCTATTCCTGCTGAAATGGCGGTAGAAAAAATTATTCAGAAGATAAAAAAATCCCCCTATACAAAACTGCCGGTCTACAGAGAAACTATTGATAATATAACAGGCATATTGCACACGAAAGAAGTGCTCAACAGACTTATAAACAACGAAAAGATAGACAGCCTTGACAGCATATTAAAACCTGCGATTTTCATACCTGAAAGTATGAAAATTGACAGATTGATTAATATATTTCGGAAAGAACATTTTCAGCAGGCCATAGTAATAGATGAATACGGAGGTACGGCAGGGCTTATAACAATGGAAGATGTGCTTGTAGAAATTCTGGGAAATGTGGCAGATGAATTCAAGCATAATATAAAGAAACCGGAAAAATTACCTGACGGAACTATCAGATTGCCGGGTATATCAAGAATCAGTGAACTGGAAACATTACTCGGTAAACATGTAGAAGGAGACTCTATTACAGCAGGAGGATATATAATAGATTTTTTAGGCAGATTTCCGGAGGAAGGAGAATGTCTGAATATAGAAGGCGTAGAATTTAAAATAGAAAAGGTTTCAAAGAATAAAATTTTATCTTTGTTAATCTGTTCTGAAGAACAGAAAGATGACATTGAATAGAAAGGATACCGGGTTACCATATTGATTTCAGTTACTATAATAGCGACGCTTTTAATATTAAATGCTCTTTATGTGGCAGCTGAATTTGCTGTAGTCAGTTCTTCAAGACTGATTATAGAGAAAAAAGCTCTTGAAGGACATATTATTGCAGGAATCCTGCATAAAACACAGACAAATTCATCTCTTATGGATCAATATATAGGTTCTGCCCAGATGGGTATAACGGTTGCAAGCCTTGCCATCGGTATGTACGGCGAGCACATACTTGCAGAATGGTTTCACAGCTGGCTTATAATAGCCGGTATCCCTCAGTGGATTTCGTCCCACGGAATAGCAAGCATTCTTTCTGTAATTTTTTTAACTTATTTTCATATAGTCATGGGAGAAATGATACCTAAATCACTTTCTCTTCAAAAACCTGAAACAATGGCAATGATTGTCACACCATGTATTATCATTACAAAATATTCTTTTTATCCGATAATCAGAGGTATTAATTATTTATCAAATACCATGATAAAACTTATGGGAATTAAAAGAGATGTCACAGCAGGAGAGAATTATACATCGGAAGAACTGGAATTTATTGTAAAAGAAAGCCAGAAAGAAGGACTGTTAAAAAAAGAAACAGGGGAATTTTTTCGGGAAATATTAGATTTCAAGTCTCTTACAGCATGTGAAATCATGGTGCCAAGAATTAAAATTACCGGTATCCCCTTTGATATAGATAAAGAAGGGTTAAAAAAAATACTCTCCGAAAACCTTCATTCAAGATATCCTGTATATAAAGAAAATCTGGATCATATCACAGGAATGCTTCACATGAAAGATATTATTGAAATACTTGAAAGAGAGGGAAAAGGTGAATTAAAAAAGATTCGCCCTTTACCCTATGTACCGGAAACAGTTACCCTTGACAAAATTCTTGCTGCTATGGGTGAACATAACACTCAGATGGCCATTATTCTGGACGAATACGGAGGCACAGCCGGACTCGTAACGATTGAAGATATATTTGAAGAAGTTGTAGGAGAATTTGACGAAGGAAAAATAAGCGAATATCTGTATAAAGATAAAAAAGGAAATCTTCATGTACCGGGCACAGTGAGACTTGATGAAGTAGGAGATTTTTTCAAATTGGATTTAACCCATGAAGATGTTACTACAGTAAGCGGCCTCATTCTGTCTTTACTTGAAAAACCTCCTAAAATGGGAGATACTGTATCATATAAAAGTGTAAAATTTAAAGTGACAGCCCTGGAAGGATATGGAGTAAAAGAGTGTGAAGTATTACAGGTACAGGATTAAGATTTCA
>CALARM010000869.1 GCA_937888925.1 uncultured Synergistia bacterium
CATATTAATTGTAACCGCCTGTAAGAATTCTTTATCGAAAGTCAACTTCCTTCTTACAGGTGCAAGTAATTTATTAAAATCTTATAACGGCACATCAAAACTGCCAAAACCTATTAAATCCAGTTTTACAGGTGGTTTATCCGGTTTAATCTCCACCTTCTCTTTTTCTTTATTTTCTTCCTTTATTGTTTTCTCTTTCTCATCTTTTTGTTCCTGTCTCATATAAATAACCTCCTTTTTTTCAGTGACCAGTGAGCAGTGAGCAGTGACCAGTGACCAGTTATCAGTGAGCAGTTATCAGTTACCAGTTATCAGTTACCAGTTATCATAAATTTATAGTTTAATGTAAAAGACCATACTGTAAAATACAAACAAGCTCCACTGGTCACTGCTCACTGGTCACTGCTCACTGTAAAGGTATATTATTTTTTTTCAATATAGCATCAAGGAGAGGCCTTGCTTTCTCATATTGACCTGTAAGTGGATGAACCATTAAAGCCATTAAAGCATGTTTATATGATGATTTTATCGATGCCTCCACTGTAAGGCTTTCATAGGATTTTACACTCTCTATAAGACCTCTTAAAGGAAGAGGTAACATATTTCCCTCTGACAATAATTTATAGCCGGAAGAGTATAATTTTACAGGTGTTTCTATAATGGCATCTGAAGGTAAATCTATATATATACCGGCATTGGGTATATTTATTACATGTTTCTCCCCTTTATTATTTAATATTGAAGATATTATTGAGAAAGCAGCTCTGGAATAACATGCACCTCCTCTTTCTTCCAGTTCTTTCGGTTTTTCCGTAAGGGACGGATCCTTATAAAGTTCAAGAAGTTTTTTCTCTATTTCCATAACCTTCTCAGCTCTTGTTATGTCATCCTTTAGCTGTTCCTTTAATATACTATCATGATGATAATAATATTTCAGATAAGGTGACGGAAAAAAACCTGTTGTTTTTACAAGGTAATCATCAACCGGGAAATCAGACATATTGGCAAGTTTTATCTTTATCCCTTCTTCTAAAAGGTTTTTCAGAACGGTTTTGCCGGATATCCTTATATCTGTAAACCACGAAAGATGGTTAAGACCCACATAATCAAAATCTATCTCTTCATCCGGCACATTAAAAGCTTCTGCTATTTTCCTTTTTATAAACATGGGAACATTACAGAGTCCTATTACTTTCATTGAAGTATGTTTACTTATAGCTTCCGTAATGATGCCGGAAGGATTGGTAAAATTTATAATCCATGCTCCGGGACAGTATTGTTCGGCACTTTTACATATATAAAGTATGGCAGGTATAGTTCTCATGGCACAGGCAAATCCTCCTGCTCCCGTAGTTTCCTGACCGATACATCCGAATTCAAGAGGAATGGCTTCATCCCTGTACCTGGCATTAAGCCCTTCAACTCTTATCTGCAGTATTACAAAATCAGCTCCTTTAAGAGCTTCAGGGAGTTCTGTTCCGGATTTTATCCTGACAGGAACATTACCGGCATTAACCATCCTGCTGACAAGCTTCTCTATAACAGACAATTTATCAGGGTCTATATCCATAAGATATAATTCCTCAAGAGAAACATCACTGTAATTTTTTATAAAACTGTCTACAAGTTCAGGAGTGTAGGTGCTACCGGCACCTATTACCGCTATTTTCAATTTTTTTGACATAGTAAAACTTCCTTATCTAAATCGTGAGGTGTGAGGTGTATTACATCTCAGGGCGTTTTATTAAACGCCCCTACTCACTCTTTTCAGGTCACATGGCGACAGTTCGCCCCTACCGGTCACTTTTCACTTTTCACTTTTCACGACTCACGACTCACGACTCACCATTTACAGAATCTTCCAGCACTTTAATCCTTTCAGACATTTTCCTGATTAATTCAAGTTGTTCATTCATCTCTGTTATAAGAGTCTGTTCAGCCATAGCCGTCATAAGATGATCCTGGGCATGAACCATAAGAAGAGACGGACATGAAGTCACTTTATCGGGATCACTTAAAATCTCTCTGTGTATCCTGTGTGCTTTATCCAGTTCGTCCCGGGATTTTTCCATAGCCATTCCGGCATCAGTCAGATTTCCCTTTCTTCCTTCCCTGAGGGCAGTGTAACTTTCTGCCCGGGAATTACCACTGTGAAGTATTATCTGAAATATTTGCTGTTCTTCGTTTATATCCATAATGTAAACCTCCGAATTGCAGAAAAATTATAATCAGGCATTTATACCAGTCACGGATTACGCATTACGCATCACGCATCACGATTTCCCTTCCCCTGCTTTCTCATTCTCTAAAGCTTTATTTTCCATAATTTTGAAAAAAGGATAATATATAAGCCCGACTACACACATATTTACCATTACCAGTATTACAGCTCTCCAGTCAAATCCTGTAGAGAAAAGAGCTCCCAGAAAAACAGGAAGTGTCCATGGAGCAAGAATATAAGGAGCCTGAACAAGTCCTGTTTTAATCGCTATAAAAGCAATCGTGCCTGATACTACAGGAGCAACTACAAAAGGTACTGCTATGACAGGATTCATAACCACAGGAAGACCGAATATAACAGGTTCATTTATATTAAATAAAGATGGTAATATAGATATTCTGGATAGATTTCTTAAGTGAGAAGATTTAGAGAAAAACATCATTATTACAAGAGTTAAAGTCGCCCCGGAACCGCCTATCCATACAAACCACTGGTAAAACGGAAGGGATGTAATGTGAGGCAGTACGGTACCTGCTGCGTGAGCCGCACCGTTATCTTCAAGATAACTGAGCCAGAAAGGAAGTGCTACGGCATTAACAACAGATGTGCCATGAATACCTGTAACCCATATAAGCTGTAT
>CALARM010000870.1 GCA_937888925.1 uncultured Synergistia bacterium
CCTTCCAGTTTTATATAATCGATTAATGCAGTTACAAAATCTGTAAGGAATTCGCTGTGAGTAAGTGATATTTCAAGTATAACTTCACCTGCTGCTTCCTGGATTCTATCGTTTTCTGTGGAGAGCAGGTTAAGGACAGGCAAAATAAACCTTCCCATAAGGCATGGAAAACTGGGAAACTGTTTCTTTATAACCTCTGCAACCGATATAATAAGTTCCTCTTCGCCGGAGGAAAGAAAGTCTATTATATACGGAGAAAGCCTTTCCAGCCAGAAAGGATTTTCAAAATTAATGTCTCCGAAGATGCGCATAAATCCGGTCCGGCAGGGATGGGAATTATCTTTTAAAGCTTTACATAATAACGGAAATACTTCATCTGGCCAGATATTTCCAATAAGGGTAAGCAGTTTATAGCCTTTACCGAGATCTATGTCGGGAGATTCTCTCATAGAGACAGAAAGGCAGTCTATAATGCTTAATGCCAGATTTCCCGGCTTTTTCAATGACGAAATAAAGTTTTTATTAAGCCCATATATTACATCAATGGTGCCAAGCCTTATTACCTGTTTTGTACTGTTCAGGCAGGGAGTTATTTTATCCGTAATATTTATTCTCAGTTCTTCTTCTCTGCCTGTTAATATAAGTATATCTTTAATGACAGAAAAATCCTCTTCGTCACATCCGGTATATAGGTCTAATAAAGCTGTAACAGGAGAGGATAAATGTTTAATTTTATCCCTGAGAGGTTCCGATAGTTTTTGTATTAATGTCTGAATTGAATTCATAAGACGTGAGACGTGAGACGTGAGACGTGAGACGTGAGACGAATTGAAATAAATTTATATTTCTTTCGCTTCACGCTTCACGCTTCACACTTCACCATTTTAACTTTCTTCCTTTGCTTTCTTTGCTTCTTCTATTACTTTTTCAGCAAGCATTGCAGGTACTTCTTCATAATGGGCAAATTCCATTTTAAATCTTCCCCTGCCCTGTGTTATGGAACGGAGATCTATGCAATAATTAAGCATTTCGCCATGAGGAACATTGGCTTTTATAACCTGATTCTTTTTACCTGCCGGTTCCATGCCCAGTATTCTTCCTCTTTTACTGTTAAGGTCTCCCATAACATCTCCCATATAATCGCTCGGAACTGTTACCTCTAAATACATGATTGGTTCCAGTAAAATAGGATTTGCCTGTTCCATGCCTTTTCTCAGAGCAAGTCTTCCTGCAAGCTGGAAAGCTATATCAGAAGAGTCTACCGTATGGTACGAACCATCGTAAATTGTTACCTGTATATTCGTAATAGGATAACCTGCAAGGAAACCTTCCGCCATAGTGTTTATTACACCTTTTTCTACTGCAGGTATATAGTTTTTCGGTACAACGCCGCCGACTATCTTATTTACAAATTCAAAATGTTGATCTTTAGGAAGAGGATTGAGCTCAAGCCATACATGGCCGAACTGACCGCGTCCTCCTGATTGTTTCTTGTGTTTTCCTTCTGCGGTAGCCCTGGATTTTATTGTTTCTCTGTAGGAGATCAAAGGCTTTTGCAGTTCTGCATTTACAGCGAATTTTCTTTCAAGACGGGATAATACCATATTCAGATGGCTTTCTCCCATACCGGACAGGAGTAACTGTCTTGTTTCCTGATTTCTTTCAGAAGTAAGGGTCGGATCTTCTTCTACAAGCCTTGCTAAAGAAGTGGTCAGTTTATCTTCATCTGCCTTGGTTTTTGCCCTGAGAGCCATTATCATAACAGGTTTCGGGAATACGATAGGTTCAAGGATAATAATATTATCTTTTGTACATATCGTATCACCTGTTACTGTTTCCTGTAATTTTGCCGTTACTGCTATGTCACCCGGGGTTATACGACCTGCCACTTCCTGATTTTTACCTGTTGCATAATAGAGCTTTGTTATTCTTTCTTCTTTTTCTTTGGTGGAATTATAAACAGTACAGTCAGGACTGAATACGCCCGAAAATACCCGAAAATAACTCAGTTTACCTACAAAAGGATCTGCCATCGTTTTATAAACTAAAGCAGAAAGAGGAGCTTCGGGAGAACATTTTATCTCTACTTCATCTCCTGAAGGTTTATGTCCTTTTATAGGTCTTCCTTCCAGTGGCGTTGGGAATGTGTCAACAATTAAATCCATAATTAGAGAAACTCCCATGTTTTTCAGGGCAGAAGCACATAGAACAGGAGTTATTCCGCAGTCAACAAAAGCTTTACGCAAACCTCTCTGTAATTCCTCCTGAGATAATTCTCCTTCGGAGAAATATTTATCCATCAGTTCTTCATCATTTTCTGCTATCTTTTCTACGAGAGC
>CALARM010000871.1 GCA_937888925.1 uncultured Synergistia bacterium
AAATGGAAAGAAGAAGATATAAGACTCCTTAAACTTGTAGGTGAAATTTTTATAAATGCCCTGGAAAGAAAAAGAAGCGAGGAAGCGCTTACAAGATCTGAAGCAAATTACAGAATGCTTGTGGAAAATACAAGAGATATTATCTATTCCTATAATCCCGATGGTACAGTCAGATTTATCACGCCACAGGTAGCAAAACTGGGCTATATGCCGGAAGAAATTGTAGGACGTAAGATGCTTGATTTTGTTCACCCTGATGATAAAGAGCGTATACTCAATGAATTCAGAAAATTCATCGTAACAGGAAAAAGTTTTCCTACAGTATGTCGCATTATGGGGAAAAAATCTGTCATATATGTAGAAGAAATTTCGGAAATTATAAAAGATAAACATGGAGATATTGCCTACATTACAGGCGTTATAAGGGATATTACCGACAGGATAAAAGTAGAAGAAGAAAAATCGAAACTGGAGAAACAGCTTCGCCATTCTGATAAAATAAGAGCTATAGGCACACTTGCAGGTGGTATTGCCCATGACTTTAATAATATCCTTGTAGCCATACTTGGATATATAGAAGTAGCTCTATATAATATGCCACAGGATAGCAATCTCCGGCCCTATATGGAACAGATGAAGAAAGCATGCCACAGGGCAATAAAGCTGGTAAAACAACTCCTGACCTTCAGCCGCGAGACGGAAGGAGAACGTAACCCCATACAATTAAGTACTATTATAAAAGAAAGTCTTAAGATGCTCAGACCACTGATACCTGCTACTATTGACATAAAACAGAACATAAAAAATTCAAGTATAATACTTGGTGACCCGACACATATATACCAGATAATGATGAATCTCTGTAAAAATGCTGCCGATGCCATGAAAGAAAAAGGAGGAGTAATAAAAGTCGGTCTTAAAGATATTAATACAGGTTCAAATACTCTGGAATTAAACCATGAGCTGGCGCCAGGTAATTACGTAAGATTAACAGTAAGTGATACAGGTCACGGTATAGATCAATCCATAAAAGAAAGAATTTTTGAACCCTATTTTACAACAAAAAAAATAGGAGAAGGCAGTGGCATGGGGCTTTCCATAGTTCATGGTATTGTAAAAAGTTACGGCGGAGAAATAACAGTAGAAAGTGAACCGGATAAAGGAACTTCTTTTCATATATTTTTCCCGAAAATAAAAAGTAATGAACATGTAGAAATCAGTGGAACTTCAAAACCTCCCGGAGGTAAAGAAAACATACTTTTAGTGGACGATGAAGAAGATCTGGTTGTCAGGGTATTAAAGAAAATACTGGAAGATCTTGGATATAATGTAATGGCAAAATACAGTGGCATTCAGGCATTAAAAGCTTTTTGCGACGATCCTGACTGGTTTGACCTTGTAATAACAGATCAGACTATGCCGAAGATGACAGGAATTGAACTGTCTCAGAAATTACTTGAAATAAGCCCTCGAATCCCGATAATTCTAATATCGGGATTCAGCAATGTTATACCTGTGGATATGATCAAAAAAATAGGAATAAAAGAATTTATCATGAAACCATTTGAGATACAGGAACTGGCAAATATTATAAGAAAATTACTGGATGAAGAAAAAAGAACAAAAAATATATAAATCTACCTGTTTTCTGTTTTCTGCTCTGTTTCAACACCTTCCCCGATATGAAGCTTTTTAGTTATAAATTCAGGTAATTTCAGAGCAGAACTATGATCCAGACTTTGAAAGGCTTTACCCAGTATAGTTTTTATACCGCCCCCCTGAGGATCTTCACATTTCTGTTCATGTTCAGCTTTTTCCTGAATGTTATTATTTTCTTTTTCTCTTAAATTTTTATCATACGCTGTTTCTAATTTTCCCTCTTTCAGGAATTTAATTATATTTATACCGCACTCTGTACAGTATTTTGCCTTATCTTTATTTAAATTCCTGCAAAAAGGACATATCTGTTTCAGATGACTTTCTTCTTCATTAACGATACTATCCTGTTTCAGATGACTTTCTTCTTCATTAACGATACTATCCTGTTTCTGGATAGCCTTGCCGGGTGCATGTTGAGAAGCCAGTGCTTTTATTAAGAAGGTACCTGCTTCGGGAGAAATGGGTGTACCTCCTTCAAAAGCTTTCCTGATAGCCTTCTCCAGTTCTTCCCACAGGGTTGCATCTTTTAATATATACCCTGTGGCACCTGCATTGAAACATTCCAGAAATTCTTCTTCCCTGAGATAAGCAGTTAATATTATAATTTTAACACATGGTAAAACCTCAATAATCTTCTCAGTAGCTTCCAGACCGTCCAGTTCCGGCATTCTGAGATCCATTAATATAACATCAGGCTTTTCTTCAAGTTCAATAACAGTTTTTACTGCATCCATACCGTTATGAACCATTCCGACAACCTTCATATCGGCAAAAAATTTTACCATACTGCTAAAGCTCTGACATATATCAAGATCATCATCAACAATGAGAATTTTTATATATTTATTCTGAAGATCGTCATATTTAATTTCTTTATCCTTTGTTATAAA
>CALARM010000872.1 GCA_937888925.1 uncultured Synergistia bacterium
AAATATAGGCTAATTATACATTAATATAGAGAAGAAATCAATTTATATTTGATGAAATCAGGAAGCAACTATCAGTATCAGATGCATTATATAGTATTTCATAAATTATTAAAATTTAAACAGTAGTTACGCATTAATTGTCTGTCATCCCCGCTTTTGCAGGTATCCATAAGCTTTTTCGTAAAATCACAGTGGATTCCCGCGTACGCCGGAATGACAAAGGTTTATTGATGTTTTTATTTCAAAAATACGTAAGTCCTGATAAAAGTCTTTTTCCCGTGACGCGTTACGCGTTACGCGTCACGAGAGCATATATGTATTATTGATCCTCTTCCCAGTAACTATAAAATATCTTGACTTATTTCCAGATATCACATAAATTATAAGTGTTATCAATTATAGTTTAAAGCAGGTGCACTGAGAAAAATAATTCACGATAAATATTGACCGGGTGGATAATAATCATGGTATAAAAATTGCAGCACAATTTATATTAAGGAAGTGATAAACATGAGATATAAATTCACATATAAATCTATATTAATGGTTATTTTTGTACTGGCTATTACCTGTTCTTCTGCCAGAGCAGGGCTAATAAGTACAGAACAGGAAATAGAACTTGGCACTGAAGCGGCCAGGCAGGTAGAGTCAGAATACGGGTTATATAACGACCCTGTAATGACTGCATGGGTACAAAAAGTAGGTAAAAAACTTGCACAAACTGAAGGAAGAGAAGGTATTACCTACAGGTTCAAGGTACTGGACATGGAGGAACCAAATGCTTTTGCCATACCGGGAGGATTTGTCTATGTTACAAAAGGTATAATGAGAGATTTTGTAAAAAATAATGAAGATTACCTTGCTGTTATTCTCGGCCATGAACTGGGTCATATAAATGAAAGACATGGTATGAGCCAGCTGGAGTGGAGTCTCGGACTTGGTATTGTGCTGAATGTACTCCTTGGTGATAACGGTACTGCTTCTGAAATAGCACAGATAGCCTCCAATCTCATATTCCTTAAATATAACAGGGATCAGGAACTGGAAGCAGATCAATCAGGTATCAGACTTGCTCATAAGAACGGCTATAATCCCAGGGCTCTCGTGAAATTTTTTAAGGATCTAAAAGTTTATGAAGAAAAAAATCCCAATTATACGCCGGAATTTCTGGCAAGCCATCCTGATACGGAAAGCAGAATAGAAGAAGCAAATAAATATATTGCAGAAGTGGAAGGTAAACCATATAACGCCGATACTGCCGATAATACCCATGAAGAACCGACACCGACAGAGGAAAATAATTTTTCAGGAGACCTGAACGGCATATGGAAAGCAGAAGACGGAAGCATATTAAATTTAAAACATGATGACACTTATGTAACAGGTACCTATCAAAAAGGTTCTATTCAGGGAGAAATTAAAGGCAATAAAATAAATTACAGCTGGTGGAACAGAGACGGAGAAAATGGCAAGGGTTATTTTAATATATCTTCAGATGAAAATACACTTGAAGGAGAATGGTCTTCCGTAAGCGGTAAAAAAGGGCACTGGAAACTGGCAAGAAGCAGTGATGATAATAATAATGATAACAACAATGAAAATAATGAAGAACATATTGATATATCAGGTAAATGGGAATCTTCCATAGGAGAGATTAATTTTATTCAGAATGGAGATAAAGTTGAAGGAACCTATGGGAAAGGGAAAGGGGTAATAAAAGGAACATTAAACGGGAAACGTCTTGATTGCGAATGGTACGAAGTGGTGGATAAAGAAGGAGGAACCGGTTATTTTATAATATCAGATGACGGCAGATCCATGACAGGCGAATGGGGCTCCGAGGTAGGAGCAAAAGGCCAGTGGAATGCGTACAGATAAAAAATTACCCTATTATATATTATCAGGCAGGAATATTCTTTAAGATATAGAAGTATTTTATAAAATCTGGAGGTATGATAAATATATGTTATTAGAAATGAACAATGGTCAGGAAATTTATAAAACAAAATATAAAGGATCAATAGTTGATCCTTCTCTCGACAGTATAATGAAAAAGGTACCGACATCTTTTATAGCAGTAAATATTGTCAGAAAAAGATGTAATCAGCTCAATTTAAATAAGGAAGCAGACAATTACGTCACCCTCGCCAGACTCATAACAAGGGTTTTTTCGGAAATTGTAGATAGCACTGTAACCTTTGAAGAATAAAAGGCGGAACACAATCTGCATAAATTATTTAGATAAATTGCTTCTAATTAATTTTCATCTAAGGCCTTGTTTTAGGCTATTAAAAATGAAAATTCCTTTACCCTTAAATTATTTAGATAAGTGTTATTAAATAAAATTTTATCTAAATCTTTATTTTACGACATAAAAAATAAAAATACTTCAGGCCTGATAAATTATCAGGCCTGAAGAGGTTTTTAAATAATACTTACATATCCGGGTTCATCCGATTATGGGGCTATTTTTTTTCCCAGCTTTCTTTGCTTTTTTCTCAGCCCTTTTCTCTTTTAAAGATTTTTCCGATTTTTTCTTTACATCTTTTTTAATAGTTTGACCTTTAGCCATGGCTTCTCTCCTTTTCTGATTTCAGTTTTAGAGATGAGTCAAA
>CALARM010000873.1 GCA_937888925.1 uncultured Synergistia bacterium
TTCTACGGCACCTTTAAGCATCTGAGCCATATTAAAAGCAGTATCAACAGATAAAATCTCTTCACCTCTCGGTCTGCTGTTATCTTCAATAATATTTCCGTCACTGTCCACTATTTTTATTATAGTAGTAGGCTCAAATTTTATACCCATATCAGGTATTACGCTTACGGCAGATGCCATTTCAAGAGGAGAAACGGTTGCAGAACCAAGAGCAAGGGAAAGAACAGGAGGAAGTTTTTCCTTTATTCCCATCTTATGAGCATAATTTATGACCGTATCAATTCCTACATCATCAATAGTTTTAACAGCAACTACATTTCTGGACCATCTTATGGCATCTCTTAAAGATATGGCACCATAAAATTTATGGTCCGAATTCATAGGACTGTAACTTTCTCCGCCGGGAGTAGTGAAAGTAACAGGACTGTCGTAACAGGTGCTATCAGGAGTATACCCCCGCTCAAGGGCAGCAGTATAGACAAAAATCTTAAATGAAGACCCCGGCTGTCTCTTGGCCTGCCATGATCTATTAAACTGATCATTCTGTTTATATTCATATCCTCCAACCATAGCCCTGATATAACCTGTCTTATTCTCTATACATACGAGTGCCCCCTGGTCACAGTAAGCATATCCGCTTATACCATAGTCAACTCCCCATCTGACACAATCCTGTCCATAATTCTGTAATTTACTGTCAAGTGTACTGTATACTCTGAGACCTCCTCTGTATATTTTTTCAGATCCATATTTTTTTACAAGTTCCTGAAGGCAGTAAGTACTGAAATAAGGTGATTTAAATCCTTTAAAACCAATAGGCTTATAATCTATTACACTGACAGGGGAAGCCATAGCTTCTTTTGCCTCAAGAGTGGTAATGTATCCAAGTTCTTTCATTCTCAGAAGAACAAGATTTCTTCTTTTTCTGGCAGCTTCCATATTTACATAAGGTGAATAAAGAGAAGGAGCCTGAGGAAGTCCTGCAAGTAATGCCGCTTCTTTTAAATTGAGTTTCGACACTGATTTTCCGAAATAAATTTCCGACGCAGCCTCCACTCCAAAGGCGCCGGAACCGAAAGGAATCTGGTTTAAATAAAGTTCAATTATTTCTTCCTTGGTAAAACGCCTTTCTATTTCCAGAGAAAGCAACATCTGCTTTACCTTACGCTTATAGGTCTGTTCGGAAGAGAGAAAAAGGTTTTTGGCAAGCTGCATCGTTATAGTACTTCCGCCCTGGCTGATTTCATTACCTTCAAGATTGGCAAACAATGCTCTTCCAAGGCCTTTAAAACTTATGCCGCTGTGGGTAAAAAACTGGTCGTCCTCTATTGCCATTACTGCTTTTATAAGATTTCTGGGGATTACAGGGAGAGGAACCCATGTTCTGTTTTCTTCATAAAGCTCTGCTATTAAATCTCCGTCACTGGAGTACATCCTTGTAGTTTCAACAGGTTTATATTCAAGAAGAGAATTTACATTAGGCAAACCTTTCGAGCAGGTAATTACAATACCTGTAGCAATTCCTGCCATTGCTATTGACGGCAGGATAAAGATTACCATAATCAGGGTAAATACTTTTCTCAATTTTCTAAAGATATGATGCCGTCTTTTAGTCACATAAAGAATTTAAAGTTTAAAGTTTAACGTTTTATATGAAAACAATGAAGTCTTATGCTTCCCTGCTGTTAATTTCCATATCTGGTTGTGACCGCTCAGTTCATGCCTGTTAGAAAGAAAAACTCTAAACTCTAAACTAGCTCCCCTTCTATAATATCTTCTATTAATTTACCGAGTATACCGTTAATAAAACGGGAAGATTTTTCATTACCGAATTTCTTCGCCAGTTCAACTGCTTCATTTGCCGTAACATTATAGGGTATATCCTGTATAAAAATTAATTCGTACAGGGCCATGCGGATTATATTGAGATCAATTACTGAAATTCTATCAATCGCCCAGTTTGTGGAATATTTTTCTATTATATAATTCAGATAACCTTCTTTTTCGATAACACCTTCTATAAGCCTGACAGTTAACGTTCTGTCTTCCTCAGTAGAATCCATAAAATCAGAGAAAAAACATGAGAAAACATGTTCTATAATATTTAACGTTCTTATCAGGGCAGACTTCTGACCTTTAAGATAAAAAACCTGCCCCAGAAAACTCGAGTAAATATTCCTTTTACTCCATGGAGCATTCAGGATCTTTTCTATAGATTGAAAAGGTAATCTCTCTTCAAAGGTTATAAAAGGATGTTCCCTGTATTCTCCTCTGATTAAAGTGTATAACAAATCTCTTGTAGAGCAAACATTACCTTTTCCTATATCTATAGCATATAAAATCTGTAATGCCTGTTCACGCTGTCTTCTCCTGCTCATAATGTCTTATTTATCCTTGAAAGCACGGTCAATAAAATCTGTCCCCATTCTGCCTTCCACAAAAATAGGATGTTCAAGGGACTTGATATGAAAAGGTATAACTGTCTTAATACCCAGAATTTCAAATTCTCCAAGGGCTCTCAACATGCGGGCAATAGCTTCTTTTCTGTCAATACCCCATGAAACAAGCTTTGCAAGCATAGAATCATAATAGGGATTAACATACATACCTGCCTGCATATATGTATCTATTCTGATACCGGGGCCTCCCGGCATAGTAAATCTGCTTATCTTGCCGGAAGAAGGAGAAAAAAATCTGTCAGGATCTTCTGCATTTATTCTGCATTCTATACTGTGGCCTCTTATGGTAATATCTTTCTGAGAAAATCTTAATTTTTCTCCCATGGCAACTCTTATCTGTTCTTTAACAAGGTCTATACCTGTTACCATTTCAGTAACGGCATGTTCAACCTGTATCCTTGTATTCATTTCAAGAAAATAATACTTTTTCTTTTCCTGATCAAATAAAAATTCCATAGTGCCGGCTCCAGTATAACCAACCATTCTGGCACATTTTACTGATACAGAGCCTATTTCTTTTCGTAATTCCTGGGTAAGGACAATAGAAGGACTTTCTTCAATCAATTTCTGATTTCTCCTTTGAACAGAACAATCTCTTTCTCCCAGGTGTATTACATTGCCGTAATTATCGGCCATTATTTGAAACTCTATATGCTTTGGACTTACAAGATATTTCTCCACATAAAGCCTGTAATCCCCGAAAGCACCTTTTGCTTCAGCCTGAATAATAGGCCAGAGATTTTCCAGTTGCTGAGGATTCTGTATAATCCTCATGCCTTTTCCTCCGCCACCGGCAGCAGCTTTTACCATAACCGGATATTCCAGTTCCTCTGCTACTTTTAAGGCCTCAGGCAGTGTTTCCAGTATATCACTTCCCGGAACTATAGGAGCTATATTTCCCAGTGTTTCTCTTGCTTTAGCCTTATCTCCCATAGTCTGTATCACCCGGGCAGAAGGGCCGATAAACTTCAATCTATATTGTTCACATATTTCGGCAAATTTTGCATTTTCCGCAAGAAAGCCATAACCGGGATGAATTGCATCTGCACCTGATATTTGAGCAGTGCTTATTATATTCAATATATTAAGATAACTATCGGCAGGTGAAGCACTCCCTATACAATAGGCTTCATCTGCCATTCTTATATGAAGAGACGTATCATCTGCTTCGGAATAAACAGCTACAGTCTTAAGGCCCAGCTCTTTACAGGCTCTTATTATTCTTATAGCTATTTCTCCTCTGTTGGCAACAAG
>CALARM010000874.1 GCA_937888925.1 uncultured Synergistia bacterium
TATAACCCATACGGCCCGGTCTCAGGTGGTTTAAAGCTTCTTTTTTTACATATAGCCCTCCCATACCTTCTTCTCCGAGGAGCCATTTCTGGGCAGGAAATACATAAAAATCGGGATCTATATCTCTTATATTTACAGGCATAGCTCCCACTGATTGGGC
Organism: uncultured Synergistia bacterium; assembly: GCA_937888925.1. The sequence goes on from CALARM010000874.1 coordinate 161, forward strand.
ACCATCAATAACTACCATGGTGTTTTGCTCTTTTGCAACTCTGCATATTTGTTTACAATCCAGCTTCTGACCGTTATGATAGTTCACATGACTTATAAGGACAAGCTTTGTTTTTTTGTTAATTTCCTTGATTATATTTTCTTCTACTATGAAGGCTTTTTCGTCTGTCCTGACGATTTTTAGCTTTATTCCATATTGTTTTTCAATATTCTGACAGTCTAACATACCGGAAATATATTCGGGATAGACTGCTACAATTTCGTCTCCTTTTTTCCAGTCAATTCCTGAAAATACTATGCCCAGACCATCGGAGGTACTGTGAGTCAGGCATATTTCACTTTCTGTGACTTTAAAAAAATCTGCAATCTTATGCCTTAAATTCAATTTTCCTATTTCATCATAGAGAACAGGAGATGCAGAGCCTTCATTTTTTGTTATATCCACATATCTCATAATTTCTTCTATAACAGGAAGGGGGAGAGGCCCCGATGAACCTGTATTAAAGTAAATTACCTTTTTGAATTGAGGAAAATATGCTCTTATTTTGTCTATGTCCATAAATTATTACACTCCTTATTATCAGTGACCAGTGACCTGTGACCAGTGACCAGTTTTTCTGATCACTGATAACTGATTACTGCTCACTGTATTTATGTTTCCATTTGCCCTGTTTAATTATTCTCACAAAATCTTTCATATTTTTAATTTCCGGTATTTCTATATACCACAGGCCTGTAGTCTTTGTACTGTGACTGTCAGAAGCAGTAACGGCAGGAATTTTATATCTTTGTGACAGCTTCATAGCAAGGTCTCTATCTTCATCATGAAAATTGGATGAATCCACTTCTATTCCATGAAATCTTTTAATGGTTTTAATGGATAGCTTCATTTCCGTGTTAAATCTGAAGGGGTGTGGAAGGATAAAAGCACATCCGAGCTTCCCGAAATAATCCAGCACATGTTCTACTTTCAGCGCATCAGGAATTCTTCCGAAAATATTTCTGGTTTTTATCCTGGCTTTACTTATTTTTTCATCCATTTTTGGAGAGCTTGGAATCTGGCAATTGTCAGGTATGCCGTAAATGAGCATATCGTAAGATTCTGCCGAATACTCAATACCGTTTAATATCAAAAAGTCAGGATATTTCTGCTGTAGTTTCGCCAGTTCTTCTCCGGTCCAGAGTATACCATGTTCTGTTATTACAATCCCGTCAATTCCTCTTCTTATGGCTGTTTCAACTGCATCTTCCGGCGTTTGAATGGAACAGCCTGAATATAGAGAGGTATGACAGTGAATATCTATTTTTATGGTAGAACCTTTTGTAATCCCGACTTTTTTTTTTATATAATCCATTGCTTTACTTATCATATCTGGAATATCCGGTTCTATGAGAGGGTATTACTGACTGGCAAGATTATATATTTTAACAGGATAATTACCCATCTCGTAAAATTTACCTGTAGCATAGCTGGTACCGTAAACATCTACTATTGCTCTGTATAACGGGGAAGAGGAAGGATTTCCCGGACGGTAAAGATTATCCCAGTCTCTGGGATCTTTCCCTTCTTTCAGACAGTAATTCATGGCTCTCAGTACTGTAGCCCCTCCTCCGTTATAAGCACCAAGAGTCAATATCCATTCCTGATAAAGATCCGGTTTCCCGTATTTACCGTAAAATTTATTTACTTCTTTTGCCCACGATTTATTTGGATAAACCTCTGACGGATATTTTATTACCCTGTGTTTTGTTTTTAATGTTCCCAGGGCTGCCATAATATTTTTCTCAGGTATAAATCGTTCATCATGGGGGCTTAATGAAAGTCCCTGGCTCTTTGCTTCATTTGTGCCGATCTGCATAAGACCTGCATAACCGCTGGGACTTACTGCATCTGAATGAAAACTGCTTTCGATTGCTATTGTAGCTTTTATCAGAATCGGATACATGGGAAGTTCATAATTACACCATTTTTTCTCTATGGCATTTAATATTACCTGATTATATTTATTTTCACCTGATCCGTATCCCCAGTTTGTATTTATAAATGAAGCCCCTCCTCCGTATGAAGCCTGGCTCCCGTATACAGGTAAAATAATTGATACAATAAGTGTAAAGATTGTTAAAGATAAAAAAAGATTTCTCATTTTAAAAATTCCTCCTGGTATGTTTTCTGACTTGCTTCCACGACTGAAGATTGTGGGGTTCCCCGGAGGGTTGTAAGTCAGTGCAAGAAATAAATATTTACGATAGGTGTAATTTTATTGAAAAAACAAGTGTGAATATTTTAATTACGACATGTTTTTTTATTTTCCTGCAGGAACGTAGCTTTTTCATGAAAAAAGTTATAAAATTATAACAGAATTTTTATAAAAAGGAGTTTTTATTATGCTTAAAGTGCTTATTTTTGTATTTAATCCCGATCTAATGGAATCAAAGTTAAAGGAACAATATCCTGACTTTATTATAAAAAGCTGGTCTTCCTGGAAAGCCTGTGATGATTTTATAGAAGAAGCGGATATTTTGATCTGTCATAAAATATCTGACGAACTTTTGAGGAAAGCAAAAAAATTAAAATGGATACAGCTTCTCAGTGCAGGGTGTGATCATATTTTATCTCTTCCGTCATACAGAAAGGATATAATACTTTCGACAGCGAAAAATATACATCATATTCCTATCTCAGAATATGTTATGTCCTATATTCTTTGCTTATCTCACAGGACTTTTGATTATATTAACCTTCAGAAAGAAAGAAAATGGACCAGAATAGAAGGGACGGAACTGACAAATAAAACCCTGGGATTGATAGGTGCCGGAAGTATAGGAAAGGAAATTGCCAGAAAAGCAAAACCTTTCGGCATGAATATAGTAGCTGTGAAAAGAACGCCGGAACAGATTGAGTTTATAGATGAAGTTTATGGTATTAATGAAATGGATATAATTTTTACACGTTCCGATTTTATTGTTCTGGCACTGCCACTTATGGAGTCTACAAAGAATCTCATCGGAAAAAAAGAGATTGGGAAAATGAAATCCACTGCTTATTTAATTAATATAGCAAGGGGAGAAATACTGGATGAACAGGCACTCATAGGAGCTCTGAAAGAGAAGAGACTTGCCGGAGCCGTTCTTGATGTTTTCAGAGAAGAACCGCTCAGAGAGGACAGTGAACTGTGGAACGTAGAAAATCTCATAATAACACCTCATATATCCTGGTCCGGCGAATATACTTTTGAAAGACTTACAGAACTTGTGCTTGAAAATATGGCACGATATGTGAACGGTGAGAGACTTAAGTATCTTTTTGAAAGTGAGATTGGGTATTAGGCAGTGAGCAGTTATCAGTGATCAGTGACCAGTGAAGGCTGAAGGGTGAGTCGTAGGGGCGACTGCCTGTGGTCGCCCGGTACCGGTGAAAATACGCATCACGCATCACGCATCACGCATCACGCATTACGAACATGGAGGTAATATTTTGTTAAAAAGAATCAGACGAGTGACACAGATTATTGTATTAATAATCTTTATTTATCTTATTATAGAAACGGCAGATCCTTTAACTAAAGAACATACGGAGATTTTTCTGAGATTGAGTCCTCTTTCGAACATACTTACTGTTATAGGCACGAGACATTTTGTTTTTGAAC
>CALARM010000875.1 GCA_937888925.1 uncultured Synergistia bacterium
AGTCTTATATAGTTTACCAAGTGAAAGGCCATCGATAAAATATTCTACATGTTCCACAGGACTTTCGCTTTTATTCATTACTTCAGATTTTATGTCTATAATTCCTGTTATTACATCACCATCTTTCGGATATTTAATATTTATCTTCAGCCCTTTAGTTAATAAGAAAGTTTTTTTATCTGTTGCTTTATCATTATTTTCATTTATGGCAACAGCCATCAATGTGTGTTTACCGTTAGTAATTCCTGAAAATTTATATTCTCTGTCATAAGGGGGATTATTGGCAGAAACGATAGATTTATCATCAAGATAATATTCTACCTGTTCAGTACCAAAGCCTGTCTGATTATTTACATCTACGTGAAGTTTGATTTTTTCCTCGCTGATAACCTGTCCTTCCGATGGGTTCAGTAATTTAATCGTAAAAGGTTTCTCAATTTTTATAGATTTTTTGTCTGTTGCAACCAGCTCTTTAGAGTTATAAACAGTGGCTTTCAGTTCATAAAAACCTGATGGTATATCTCTGGTGTTAAGAGGAAAATCAAAGGGAGTCGTTTTACTCTCACCTATAAGTTTATCATTCACGAAATATTCAACTTTTTTTATTTTAGAATTTTCGTCATCCTTTATATTTACTTTAATAATACTGTTAAGTCCTATAATATCATTTTCTTCCGGTTTAACAATAGAGAGTTTAAGGGGCCCCTGAATATTAATTTCTCCTTCACCTGCAGCCCTCTGTCCGTCTCTGGTTACTACCGTAGCTTTTACCTTATGAATACCGGGAGGAATTTTATCAGGTAAAGGAATCGTAAAGAAGGATTTTGTAGTTTTTCCGGCAGGTTTTTCATCCAGAAAACATTCTACATAATATATATCGGAACCAGTATAATTAAAAATTTCTCCTGATATTTCTTTTGTGCTGTTATTTATATGTATTGAAAGAGGCTGAAAAGAACCTGTAAGCCCGGCCAGTGCCCAGGCAGAAGTAACATGTTCCTGTATATCCGTATCAATGAAAGACCAGGAACCATATATTTCCTGATTATCCATCAGATATGATACACCTTTCATAAACGACAGGCTGTTCATATCAAAGCCTCCTTTATTCAATGCATAAAGAACCTGTCCTGTCGAAAAAGGATTGCTTTTCTGCCCTTTTTTATCTCCCCATCCTCCGTCTGCATTCTGTTCTTTTACAAGGAGAGTCATGTCTTTTTTTATTACAGGGTTTGTAATATTAGGCCCTCCCAGAGCCAGTCCGAGAATTCTGAATGCAAGATCCTGTGTCGTAACTGCTTCGGAAGATTCGAGCCATACCAGCCCTTTTGTAAGAGAATCCAGGAATTCCTGAGAATGTTCATATAGAACAGCCTGTTTTATAGTTATAAGACTGTTTGCCGTAACCATTATATCTCCCTGTTCTACAGGAGGATTTACTTTATCAATTGTCCAGGAACCTCTGGCATCCTGCTTTTTTACCAGCCATCGGGCTATACTTATTAAAGTTTTTTTATCAGGATTTCCGATAAATTTATCGTAATAAGCAAGAGACATCCCTGCAAACTGCTCTGAAGTAAGTGACCGGTCAAATAAAAGAGAACCATCTCCCAGTGTTGCTCCTTCTATATAATCACACATAAATCTTACAGACGATCTGTCTGTATTATAACCACAGGCTTCGGAAAGACTCATTATGGCATATGGCTGAATAGAAGAACTGAAAGTTTTATTCTTATTTTGCCATTCTACGGAAGAACGGGCAAGCAGGTCAAGTCCTATCTGCACTGCGTCTCTTACTGTTCTGTTGCCTGTGTCGGGTATATGACCTAAATATTCTTTTGTTATTATTTTAAAATCCTTTTCCTCTGGTTTTTTCCAGGCAAGTTTAAAACCTCCGGACATATATTTTTCATTTTTAGTTTTATAATAAAAAATTTCAACACTGTGAGGACTATCAGAGAGATTGAAATAAGATCTATTCCAGTAATCCATTGAAGGAGAGTATAATTCTTCCATAACCGGTTCATTGTCAATATAGATTTTATATCCACTCCCGGGAGCCGCTCCTGCCGCTATTTCATAAAGTCCCTGAGACGGGGGCGATAGAGAACCTTTCCAGTTTACAGAGTAATTTTCTTTATCCATTTCTGCAAAGGGAGGATTATCTTTCCAGAAAAAATCCACCTTTTCATCTATAATTTTTTTTACAGGTTTTTTAAAGTTTAAGCCCGAATAATAAGTACTGTTAAGGCCCTGTAATATTTTATTTTTCATATTTTTTTTGTCTTTATCGGAAGAAATTGTTTCAAAGATTTTACATCTTGATATTTCAGGTTTCCCTTCTCCATAGACAGAAAGAACCCTCAATTTAAGATACGATGCGGGAACAGGGGGAAAAGAAATAATTTCTTCTGTTTTATTCTGTTCATGTGTTGTTTTACAGATAATATTAAAATTTTCCACAGGGCTTACGGGAGATACAAGTAATTCTATATCCTTTATAGAATTTTTTTCATTTGCCGGAAAAGATAAAATAATTTTATCTATAAGAGATGTTTTTCCATGACCTGTCCTGATTATTACTTCACATGGAACAGTCTTTATTTGCCAGGTACCAATGTTATTTTCATCTTTTATAAGATTTTTTGTACTTATATTTTCTTCTATTTCCATACCGGTATAAAAAACTATTCTGCCGGAATTTTTATTCACGCCGATGTTTTTACTAAGAGTCGCAACATGTACAGGTATATTATCAGATAGTATTTCTATCTCCGTAAGTTCTGTTTTTATTTCATTTCCATAGTTTGATAATATAGAAATCTTTATAAATTTTGCTTTCAAAGGATTGAATTTAAATTCCTGTGGAATAGGTGTATTGGCAGCAGTGAATTTTTTTACCGACTGAAAAGATTTCTTTTCTCCTGTCATGGAAAAGTAAATTTCAAAATCTTTTATACCGGTATTTGTTCCTGCTGAACTGTTATAGATGATTATACGATTTACGGTAAAAGCTTCATCTTTCTCCGGTTTTGCGAGAGAAAAGACTATTTGATGCGGAAAGGGAGCTTTTTCCGCAGATGACCATTTTAAAGGTGAATAACAATCTATTTCACCGTCATTCAATCTGAATGCTGCCTGATCATACACGTTAAGCTGTGTTGAGAATGAAACTATTTCTCCTCCATTCTGTCTTGAAAGTACATTCATAGTACCTTTTATACCTTCAAAAGACCTGGGAATGCCGCCCAGAGATGTTCTGAAATAAAATGAAGTAAGTCCCATAGATGTTATTATTAAGATTGATAAAAGAAAAACTACAAGAAAAGTTTTTGATTTTTCTTTTTTTATTAATTTTATTATTATTCTTATTGCAATAAGCAATATTATAAGAGGAAGGAAATAAAATACTGACCATACTGCAGGTCTTAAGAAAACAGGAAGTGTATTCCATAGCCATATACCTTTAAATCCTTCTTCCAGACCTGTTTTTGTGATTATAACATGTAGATTTCCTGCCAGAACATAAAGACCTGTAAAAGAAAGAATTATTTTGAGGATTTTCGGCATTCTGCGAAAAGCTATTATAAATATTATTCCACATACTGTTCCTATTATAATAAGGAGAACACTTAAAAAATCATTACCTTTTTTTAATATGGTATAATTACTATGAAATGTTCCGAAATATGATGTAGAGAAGGCTATTATACTTATAAGGAATAAAAGGAGAGCAGATATCTTTGTCTCTATTAATGTTTTTCCCCAGAAAAAAAGCATGGACCCAAGAAATAGAAAAGATAACAGATCTACAGAAAGCTTCCAGTAAAGAGGAGAGTCTAGTTGCCATACTTCATAGGCACCATCACAGATTAAAAAGATAACTCCAAGAAGCAGAATAAATTTGAATAGTACTACAGTAAAAGATTCTTCTGGTTTTTTATCAGGTTTTTGGGTAAAATCTTTTCCTGACATCATATCTAAAGGTTCTGTTTTTATATTATCACTATTTATCATTATAATTCTCCTGAATAATTCTCCTGAATAAATAATAATTTTATTATATCAAAAACCTCATATTGTGTATATAAATTTTCTTAATTGACATACTTCAGGCATATAGCAAATTGATTTCGCATGTTTTGTCATTTATATTCAGAGGAATAAATATTTTATTTCTAGAATATTATCTATACACTTCTTTTTGATGAGATGAAAAATACGCTCATATTCGGTGCAGGAGAAGGAAATATCGGATTTATTGATCTTACTGCAGGAAAGTCAGGCATATTACTTGCCATACCGGCAAGTCCCCCCTTGCTGAATATAGGTCTGTCAAGGGATAGAAGTGTCCTGTGCTATTCATTCCGGGCAAGGAAAAATAAATCATCTCAGATACAGATATGGAATTACCAGTCATTATGGAATAAAATCTCGAATTGTGACTGAAATTTTCTTCTAATGCAAGTTAACTTGCATTAATTTGCATTTTTAATGTATAATGAAAGTTAAGTTGCATTGAGGAGGGAGATACATGAGCAGTGGGAGATATGTTAAGCTACTGACAGGCCATAACGCTTTTGTTCCCAATCCATTACCTCCGGAACCTCCTGTGAAAATAGAAAAGGAAATGACGGAGTTACTGGAAAAGGCAAATAATTCCCTGCTCAGACTGGATAGTCTTGGCTAT